>NZ_KV823817.1:0-1328 GCF_001815995.1 Dietzia sp. HMSC21D01
CGCGCAGCGCCGCGACGATGCGCCCGGCGTGGGCGGGCGTGAGCGACCGGGCGGGGACGGAGGCACCGGGGTGGACGACGACGAGGTCGCGCCCGTCGCCCGGGAGCAGATCGGTCACGTCGGGGAGCGGGTGTCGCACGGCGAGGCCGGGGATCCGGTCAGGCCGCCGGGCGCCTGCCGCGACGGCGATCTCGACCGCGGCCTCGACCTCGTGCCCGCCGCCGGGCGGGTCGTCGCGGCGGACGCGTACGTCGAGCAGAGAACCGGGGTAGTCGACGCTGGCGGCGGCGATGAACGGCACCCCGGCCAGTCGCAGCAGCAGCGCCATCGGCAGGGGGCTCTGGTGGAACGAGGTGAACACCGCCGCCCGGTCGTAGCCCCCGGACGCGATCCGCTCGACCAGGTCCGCAGTGGCGGCGCGGTCGACCGGCGGCGGACGGAAGCCCGACCACGGGGCGTCGTACACCAGCACCTCGGAGACCGCCGGGAGGAGCCCGGCGGCCGCGAGGCCCTGGGAGGAGACCAGCAGGTCCACCTCGTCGCCCGTCTCGGCGAGCAGGGTCAGGGCGGGGCCGCAGAGCAGCACGTCGCCGTCGGAGTCGAGCCGGACGGCCAGGGTGCGTCCCATCAGCGCAGCACCTCCCCCACCGCCGTGAGCAGGTCGGGGGCGACGCACGGGGCGTCGCGGACCTCCTCGGGCCGGGTCACCGGGGTCGGCACGAGGACCGGTCGGGCGCGTGCGGCCAGGGCGGCCTCGACGTCGGCGCCGATGTCCCCGATGACCACGCACTCACGCGGGTCGACGCCGAGGTCGGCGGCGGCGCCGGTGACGAGACCGGGTTCGGGCTTGCGGCAGCCGCACCCGTCCTCCGGTCCGTGCGGGCAGTACCGCCAGGTGTCCATCCCGCCGAGGAGCTCGTCGACCCGGGCGTTGACCGAGCGGACCGCCGCCTCGTCGAGCAGTCCCCGGGCGATGCCGGACTGGTTGGAGACCACGCCGACCGCCAGGCCGGCGGCGCGGGCCCTGTCGACGGCCTCGCGGGCGCCGGGCATGAGCTCGACCTTCGCCGGGTCCCCGTTGTAGGGCACGTCCCGCACGAGGGTGCCGTCGCGGTCGAACAGCACCGCGCGGGGCGTCGGCGGCCACGGCGTCGCCCCGCGGTGGCGCCGCCACCCGTCGATCCGGTGGCGGACCGCCGCGAACGGGATCGTGAGAGACGTCGGCACCATCCGGCGCACCTCGGCGCGGAACTCCGGGTGCCCGGGCCGGGGACCGGGACCGAGCCGGATCGCCAGGAAGCGGGCGGTGAGGCCGGCCCAGGCCAGCG
>NZ_KV823818.1:0-514 GCF_001815995.1 Dietzia sp. HMSC21D01
GAACCGGGCGGCCGGCCACCCGAGCACGTCATCGAGACGAGCCGACGCCCAGCCGAAGTCGACGTAGCGCGGTGAGCGGTGCCCGACCATCGCGTCGAGCGTGTTGGCCGCCCGGTGGGCCGCCGCCCCGGCGGGGCCCGCGACACCGGCCCAGAACAGCGTGGCCACCGCGGCGTCGGAGGTGTTCTCCGCGACCGATTCGACGACCGCCCGCGCGAGTTGGCCGGCGTCGAGAGCCCCGGGCTCGCGGCCGCACAACCACGGGAGCAGCCGCCGCGACCCGTCGATGTCGGACCGGTCGAGCAGCTCCGCCTGGCGACGGGCGATCCGGAGGAGAGAGGTCCCGCCGAGGCAGGCCCACACGGTGGCCGCCGTAGTCGCCACACGCAGGGCGGGCCTGGTGGCAACAGCCGAGTCGAGACCGCGCACCGCGGCCGCCACCCCGCCGACGAGCACGACGGTGAAGACGACCCCGCGGGCCCGGACGGCGACGCGGCCCGCCGCCGTGTCGTGG
>NZ_KV823819.1:0-11825 GCF_001815995.1 Dietzia sp. HMSC21D01
GGTGACACTAAAACTTGTGGAAGTCAGGTCAGCGCAGCGGCCCAGATCGTGTTCTCCGGACGTGCAGACGGCTACTACATGTTCTACGGTCGATCGCCCGGGGCCCAGGCCAACGCCGCCGCGGAGCCGAGCACTCCCAACACCGTCCCGGCGATGAACCCGCCGAGGTTCGCGCCCGGGAGTGCGACGAGGGAGAAGGCGAAACCCAGCAGGCCGGTCAGGATGCGGGTCGTGGGCTGAGCCCAGGTCGACACCCCGCAGGCGATGAGACCGCAGCCGATGAAGAGAGCCATCGGCGTGGACGTGGCAGAGAAGCTGATCGCCAGGCCGTCGAGGGAGGCGACTCCCAGGACGACCGCGAGGACGACGACCCCGGAGGCGATCTGGAGTACGGCTGCAGCGACGGGGCGATCCGCGCCCTTCTGTGCCCGGTGGATCTCTCGACCGGGTGCCTCAGCAGCTGGCTTCACCGCGCTCCGCCCGCAGTTCGATGGTCGAGGAGGTGAGTCGGGTGGCGTGGAGGCCGGCGAGCTCCACGTCGAGGTGCCCTGCGGTGAGGCTGCCCGAGGACAGGCCGACGGCTGCGCTTCCGGACCGCGGGGTGGGCTCGGCTGCGCCCGCGCCGATGATCATCTCGTCGAGCGCCATCGGCCCGGAGAGCAGCGCGGAGTCGATGGTCAGCTTGTCCGCGGTAATGTCCGCGTCCTCGGGGAGGACGGCCGTCATGGTGACGGTGCCAAGGAACGGGACGTTGACGCTCTTCATCCGCGCGCATACGTAGTTCATGCGGACGTCTTCCATGATCACCATCGCGACAGGATCTTCCGCAGCATCGAGGATTCCGTGTCCTGCCTGGATCGAGGTGTGGCCGGCGTTCAGACCTCTCACCTGGGCACTCGCGACCAGTTCGCCCGCGGAGATGTTGAGGCCGGTCTGCGCGGTGACGACCGCGCCGGCGCTGGCCACCAGCAGGCCTGCGGCGGACAGCGCGGCGAACCTGCCGTACCTGATGTGCCCCACCCGGTCCTCGTTCCTTCAGCACCGTCAGTTGTCTAGTCGAGCGGACGAGTCCGCGGCTGCATTGAGCGTACTCATACGTTTCTCATCCGAGGGGACCCGCACCGCGAGTGCCTAGGCATCCTTCGCCATCTTCATCGCCGCGGGAGGAGCGGTGTCCTGACCGAGACCGCCGCAGCGGCAGAGCGCGCCCCCGCAGCCACTGCCCACCGGTCCGCGCCCGCCCCTCGTCGTCGTCGCCCGTAGCACGTCCCCCGCGCGGCGAGGGAACTCCTCCCACCTGGATTCCCCACAAAGTTCTGACACGCGTCAACACGGGCGTATTCTCACTACCGTGACTACCCGCACCTCGTTCCCCCGTCTCACCTCGCCGGGCCGGATCGGCCCCATGGAGACCCCCAACCGCATCGTCCTGCCGGCCATGGACATGAACGTCTCCGAGGACGGTGAGATCGAGCAGTCGGAGATCGACCACTACGTCGCCCGCGCCAAGGGCGGCGCCGGGCTCATCATCACCGGTGCGTGCGCGATCGCGTTCCCCGTCGGCGCCGCCTCGCTCAAGGAGCCGGGCCTGTCCGACGACAAGTACATCCCCGGCCTCAAGGCACTCGCCGACGCCGTGCACGCGGCCGGCTCCAAGCTGTGCGTGCAGTCCACCCATCACGGCAAGGTCGCGCGCGTGGACGTGGCCAACGACCGCCCGGTGATCGCGCCCAACGAGCCGGACTACAGCTACGACATGTCCGCGCTGGCCGACAGCACCCCCGAGGAGCTCGGCAAGATGGGCGCCGCCACCGGCGGCAAGAAGACCGTCTACAAGGAGATGGACTCCGACGACATCGCCTGGCTCATCAGCACCTGGGCCGACGCCGCCGAGCGGATCGCCAAAGCCGGCGCCGACGCGATCGAGATCCACGTCGCGCACGGCTACATCCTCGGCGTGTTCCTCAACAAGCGCGACAACCAGCGCACCGATGAGTACGGCGGGTCGCTGGTCAACCGGGCGCGGCTGGCGTGCGAGGTCATCTCGGCCGTCAAGGAGCGCGTGGGGGACTCCCTCGCCGTGCTGGTGCGCGTGTCCGGCGAGGAGTACGGCCAGGAGGGCGGGCTTGAGCTGGACGAGGCGATCCTGGCCTCGCAGCTGTTCGAGAAGGCCGGCGCCGACGCCATCCACGTGACCGGCTGGGGCCGCAACCCCTTCGACAACTTCACCGACGGCCCCCTGCCCGACACCGTCGGCGCGTACCTGGACAACGCCGCGGCCGTGAAGAAGGCCGTGTCGATCCCGGTCATCGCCGTGGGACGCATGCTGCCCGAGGTGGCGGAGAAGGCGATCGACGACGGCAAGGTGGACTTCGCCGCCATGGGCCGGCAGCTGCTCGCCGATCCGGACCTGCCCAACAAGCTGGCCACTGGGCGGCGGGCCGAGGTCCGGCCGTGCATCAACTGCTACCTCTGCGTGGCCGAGAACTTCTTTGACGACACCCCCTTCTGCGCGGTGAACCCGGCGCTGGGTAACGAGAAGCTCCTGCCGCTGACGCCCGCGCCCAAGCGCGAGCACGTCGTGGTGGTGGGCGCCGGACCCGCCGGGCTCGAGGCCGCGGTGGTCCTCACCGAGCGCGGCCACCGCGTCACCGTGCTGGACAAGGCCGACCGGCTGGGCGGCACGATGTGGTTCTCCACCCTCACCACGCCGGACAACGAGCCGCTCATCCGCTTCTTCGCCGCCGAGATCGACCGGCTGGGCATCGACGTGCGCCTCAACACCGAGGCCACCGTGGAGACGATTCGTTCGCTCGGCGCCGACCGGGTGATCGTGGCGACCGGTGCCAAGCGTCCCGCCCCGGCCATCCCGGGCGGCGACCTGCCGCACGTGCACACCGGCGACTCGCTACGCAACACCATGCTGGGCACCGCCACCGCCGACGAGGCCGGGCTGTTCCTGCGCCTGGTCGGGCGGCTGGGCAAGCTGTCGACCATCACCAAGCGGCCGTCGTGGATCCGCAACCTCACCAAGATCGCGCTGCCGATGGGCAAGAACGTCGTGGTGATCGGCGGATCGCTGGTGGGCCTGGAGCTGGCCGAGTTCCTCGCTGAGCGTGGCCGTCGCGTGACGCTGCTGCACGAGTCGCAGCAGCTGGGTCTGCCGCTGGCGATGCCGCGCCGGTGGACCGCGGTGCGGCACGCCAAGGAGCACGGCGTGGACATCCAGCGCCGCGTGTCCGTCACCCGCATCACCGAGTCGGGCGTGGAGTGGACCGACGCCAAGGGCAACGCCAAGTCCGCCGCGGCCGACATGGTGATCTACGCCGACGGCACCATGGCCGCCGCGCCGCTAGCCGACGAGCTGCGCGCCGCGGGTATCGACTGCGAGGTCGTGGGCGACGCCGGCGAGGTGGGCTACATCCACGGCGCCATCCACTCGGCGTTCAAGGTCGCGTCGGTCGGCTGAGCTAGTCGTTCGACAGCGGAGGTCGCCCGGTTCGCCGGGCGGCCTCCGTTGTGCAGCTGGCGGCCGAACGGATTCAGTCGGTCAAGCGAGCGAGGCCATATCGGACTCCGTGGTTGTGCGCTAGTCAGCGCGGAGGCGACACTAGGTGGTGGGCGTTCGGCTACCGGTAGGCGAACGTCCCGCCCACCGAGTTGGCTCGCCGCTCGGCTATGTCCAGCTGGAGCGAACTCGGCCTATTGTCGGCTCTTCGATCGCGACGCATCGCTACTACCTCGTCGAGAGACCCGGTTGAGCCTGCGGATTACCGCACATCGCCTTCGAGGCCTGCCCGGGCGCATACATCTACCAAAAATTGGTACTGTGAGGCCATGGCTCAGAACACGTCCATCAGTCTGGACAGCCACTTCGCCGACTTCCTCGCCAGAGAGGTCGCCTCGGGTAGGTACCGATCAGCTAGTGAAGTCGTCCGCGCGGGCTTGCGATTGCTCGAGGACCAGGAGACGCGGCTGGCTGCCCTCCGCGGCGCACTCGCCGAGGGTGAAGCCAGCGGGGCTGCGGAACCATTCGACTTCGACGCGTTCATCGCGGCAAAGAAGGCGTGACCGGTTACAGGCTCACTCCGGCCGCCCAACGCGACCTGTCTTCGATCTGGGATTACACAGAGGCCCACCGGGATGTCAGGCAAGCCGAGAGGTGCATCGGGGAGATTAGAGCGGCGGTTGAACGAGTGGCCGAGGACCCCCGTCGAGGCCGCGCCTGCGACGAGATCCGTGCGGGTTATCGCCGGTACGGCATTGGCGGCCATCTACTGTTCTTCGTCGAGAGCGCGTACGGGATCGACGTGGTGCGAATTCTGCACCAGCGCATGGATCCCTCGTTGCACCTATAACTCGGAGCGCTCTCTGACTTCATGGACGGTGGCGATGGGCAATGTCCTGCCCCGACTGGGCCGCTCGGCGGGGTGGAGACGCCGTAGTAAGTTGCTACCACCCTGATCGACCGAAGACCGCCCGGCGAACCGGGCGGCCTCCACTCGAGGACTGTCACGCCAAGACGCCGCTCCGCTCGCGGGCCGCAGACGTGCCCAGTGTGCAACGCTCCTTGAATCCGAGCAGGCAGACCGCCGCTCCCACGGCCAGGACCGCGATCACGCCGAGAATGATCGGTCCGGCGAGGAACGGCAGCTCCTGCGAGAGAACGAACGCGCCCATGAGCACGACGAATACCCCGAAGCCCTTGCGCAGCGCCCCCTCCGGCATCACGGAGCTGAACCGGATGCCGACGAAGGAGCCGGCGATGGCGGCGAGGTGACGGCGGCGACGAGCGGCCAGTCGAGGCTGACCGAGGTGAGGTAGCCGCCGAGACCAGCGAGGGACTTCATGGCGATGACGAGCAGGGATGTGCCACACCGGCCGTCATGGGCAGACCCGCCAGGAGGACGAGGGCCGGCGCCAGGTGCTCGCTGATGTCGCGGCGGGCGTCCACCACCATCGCCTCGTTCTTCGCCTGGCAGCCGAGGACGTACCCGGCCTAAGTGAGGTCCTCGTCGTAGATGCGCGGGAAACACCCCGGGGGGTATAGTCAGTGGTGCCTTCTCGTCGACCAAAGGGGCCCGATGCAACTCGACACAGTTGAACTGACGCCGACACTCAACCGCCTCAAGCGCGCCCAGGGCCAGCTCGCCGCCGTCGTGCGCATGATCGAGGACGGTCGCGATTGCAAGGACGTCGTCACCCAGCTCTCGGCAGTGTCCAAGGCCCTCGATCGGGCGGGCTTCGCGATCATCGCGAGCGGTCTCGAGCAGTGCCTGACGAACCCGGACGGGACCCTGGACAAGAAGGATCTGGAGAAGCTGTTCCTCTCCCTGGCCTGACCCGCCGCACCTCTACACCCCCGAGCCGGGGATACCACAACGCCGTCGAAGAGATATCGAAGGAGTCGGTCATGACCTACACCCGCACTGTCACTGTCGACATGCCCTACGAGCAGGCCATGGAGCGCACGCGCGCTGCTCTGGCGGAGCATGGCTTCGGCATTCTCACAGAGATCGACGTCAACGCGACGTTCGCCGCCAAGCTGGGTGACGAGGCCGCGGACAAGGTGGGCGCCTACACGATCCTGGGAGCCTGCAACCCCGGTCTGGCCAGCAAGGCGCTGGCCGCCGAACCGGAGCTCGGCGCCCTGCTGCCGTGCAACGTCGTGGTGCGCCGCGGCAAGGACGCCGAGCAGACGACCATCGAGGCCATCGACCCGCAGACCATGGTCCAGCTCAGCGGCAGTCCTCAGGTGCGGGAGGTCGCCGACGATGCCGACGTGCGGCTGCGTGCTGCGCGGTCGGCGATCAGCGAAGCCGCCCCCGGCAGCTAGCCCGGGCGCGCCGTACCCTCGCCGTGTCGGCGGCCTACTGGTAGCCCTCAGCGGCCGGGCGCGGCGGGTACCCTGGGCGCATGACGAGCACCGCCCCGAATTCTGAGTCTCGCGTACTGCGCGAGCTGATCGAGGCGCGTAGTGATGAGTTTCGAGCCCTGCTCGCAAAGTACTCGGCGACCAGGCCGAGACTGTTCGGCTCAGTCGCCCGCGGCACTGCCCATGGCGAAAGCGATATCGACATCGTGGTCGACATGGACCCGGCCGACGGCAATCTTCTGATGCGGGCTTCTGGATTGATGGAGGAAGTCCGAACGCTCTTCGGCCGCGATAACATCGACATCTTTCCAGCCCAGCTGCTCAAACGTCCGATCTCCGACGCTGCGATCCGCGACTCCGTGGCGATATGACTCGCGAGACCGATCGGCGCATCGGCGACATCCTGCAGGCGATTGATCGCTGCCGGAGGTATGTTGCCAGCCTCGATGATGAGGACATAGATCTCGTCTTCATGGCGGAGGACGCCATCGAGCGCAATCTTCAGATTATCGGGGAGGCCGTGAACCACCTGCCTCCTGCGATTAGGGACGCGCATCCGGAAATCGCTTGGCCGCAGATTCGCGGGTTCCGCAACATCCTTGTTCACCAGTACTTCGGCGTCGAGACCGACGTGGTTCGCGACGTGGTGATGACACACCTGCCTCCACTGGCCGAGGCCTTGAGACCTCACGCGCCCGAGCAAGATCGACGCGCCGGCACCGGCCTCGACGATTGATTCGTCCCACAGAGCCCGCTTCAGACCACGAGCCCGGCCGTGCGCTGGTAGCCGCCGGCGCCAGGATCGAAGGCGCGGTAGTGCTGCCAGCTTCCAGAGAAAATGACGGTCATGTGCGCCTATCGTGAAGGCGTGGACATCGCGGAACTTCTGGAGCTCGAGCACCAAGGGTGGTCCTCGTTGGGCGACCGCTCGGGGGCCGACTTCTACGGGGGCCTCATGACTCCCGACGGGGTGATGGTCCTGGCCCACGGTCAAGTACTGGACCGTGCGGAGGTCCCGCGGCGACGGCGACGAGTTCCACGCACTGATGTCCACCGTGTACAGGCGCCGTCACGGGCGGTGGCGGCTGGCGCTATACCAGCAGACACCGATCCCGCCCGCCGGGTGATCCTGCGGTGTCAGCAGTCCACGCCCTCAAGTCGTAGGCACGCCGGCGGGAGCTCCTGGTCAGGTCCGTAGCCATCGGCCGAGTCCGGGTCGAACGTCGGCCTCGGGTGCGTCCGCCAGTACTCTTCGGCGAACTGCTGGTTGTACGCCTCCTGATCGAAGGTCGGGACGGGCGGCGGTGGGACATATGTGGCGAGCATCTGGTCCTGGCACGTCTGCGTCCACCCGGATGTGCCATCGGTGAAGAAAGTCGTACCGGTCTGGTGGTTCGCGGTGCCGCACGACGCGATCTGCTTCCCCAGGCAGTGGGGGCTCTCGTGGCCGGGCGCCCCCTGGTACCCGACGGCCCCGCACGTGTCGGCGGCCGACGCTGCTGCCGTCGGGCTCGGCGGCGGTTCGCTGGAGCTGGCGGTGGTGGACGTCGATTCGGTGGAGCTGGCTGTCGTCGACGCCTGCACGGTGGTGGTGACGGTAGCCGGCGTGGGCGCCGGATCGTCTGCGCTGCAGGCGGCGAGGAGGAAGATGATCGGGGCGAGAGCGGCGAGTGCCGCAGCGATGCGAGAGTGCATATCGAGCCTCACGAGGAAGCGCGTGACTCCCTCGGGCTGAGGAGGCCGGCGCGCGGGGTGGTGGGAGAATGTTAAACCCGTTACCACGCGTTCGTCACCACAATGAGGCACTGAACCACGGCAGTCATCGCTACGGCCGGAGCTCGATCAACTGCCGCGTCGCGCGGGTCTTCGCCACGTACCGGTCGACCGCTCCGGTGATGCCCGAGTCGGTGTCGCCCGAGCCGAAGGACTCGGGGTCGACGACGAGGTCGAACTCCAATCCCTTGGCCTCGGCCGGGGTCAGCGTGCGGACGCGGTCCGAGAAGGCCCGCTCGACGCCGGGGGAGCCGGCAGCGCGGATCACGCACGCGACGCCCTCGGGGTGAGCCGCGAGCCAGTCGTCGAGGACTCGGGGCGAATCCTCCACTCGGCCGTAGGTTACGGGCACCCCTCTGCTGCGCACGGACTCCGGGACGTTGCCGACCCGGGGCTCCGCCGCGCGCTGTACCGGGCGTGGCCGATGATCGACGCGGACGACCTCGTCGGGGACCTGTGGACCGTGCCCGCGTACCTGCGGCTCTTGCCGCAAGCCCCCCTACCAGCTACAAGCTGAGAGTGGGAGGGAGTTCGAGGGCCGTGAGGTCGGCTTCGGTGCGCGCCCCCTGAGACAATGGCCCCGTGCCCACTCACCGCGCCACCGACCTCGCCCCGACGACCGTCGAGTGGCGCGAGAACGACACCGACCGCACCGCGGCCTGGCGCTCCGGGAACGGCGCCTCCGCACCCCGACGCATCGTGGTGATCCACGACGACATCGCTGCGGACAAGGCCCTCAAGCTCATCCGATCGGACACCGGACTGCTGTGGCGGGGCGACTTCCACAACGCCCGCCAGCTCATGCGCGCCCTCGACCGGCGCCTGGGCAAGCGCGCGTCGCGGGCACCGCAGAGCTCCGACCCCGGCGAGATCTTCCGCGCCAACCGCAGGGCCCGCGCCGAGCGGGCGACTATCCTGGGACGGATCCTCGTCCCGCTGGAGCCCGACTACTCGATCAGCCTGCGGCGGGCGCCCGACGTGCGCGACGCCTGCGTGCACGCCTATGGCCCGCCGCCCGGCGGCGCCGACGAGGCCGGGACGCACGGCGGGGAGACGCTGGTCTCGCTGCCCGAGGTGCTGGGTGTGATCAGCGCGTACGAGTGGCACCGCAGTGGCATCGAGATCGCGGCGCTGGGCGCGCGCATCCACCCCGCCTACGGCGTCTTCGCCCCGACCCGCGACGAGTACATCGACCTCGTCGCCGACGCGCCGTGGCCGCCGGGCGTCGACCAGCCGGTCGTGTGGGATATCGGCACCGGCACCGGGGTGCTCGCCGCGGTCCTGGCGCGGCGTGGTGCCCGGGCGGTGGTGGCGTCCGACATCAACCCGCGAGCCGTGCAGTGCGCGCGGGGCAACATGCGGGGGCTGGGGTTGGAGGACCGCGTCACCGTTGTGCGCGGTGACCTGTGGCCAGGCGACGACGACGAGGTGGTCGACCGCTCTGGGCGTGCCGACGTCGTGGTGTGCAATCCGCCCTGGATCCCCGGTCGGCCGACCTCGGCGCTGGAGCAGGGGATCTACGATCCGGACTCCGACATGCTCCACCGCTTCCTGGCTGAGCTGCCGGAGCACCTCACGCCGCAGGGGGAGGGGTGGCTCATCCTGTCCGACCTCGCCGAGCACCTGGGGCTGCGCACGCGCGACGAGCTGCTCGCGCGAGTCGCCGACGCGGGCCTGACGGTGGTCGGGACGCACGAGACGACGCCGAGGCACTCCCGCGCGGCCGACACCGCCGACCCGCTGCACGCCGCCCGCGCTAAGGAGCGGACTGTCCTGTGGCGGCTGGCCGCGCGGGGCTCCAGTCCGAGCGCCGCAGCGCGCGGGTAGCCCTGATGAGGAAGCCGGTCGCAAGCAGGGGCGCGGTGTGCATGCCCGGGGTTCGGCGCGGTGTCCTTTTCGGATGGCTCAGTCGGGCTGCGTGGTCGAGGCGGCGCCCACATCGCGTGGAGGCCCCGGTTGTCGACGTGGCGCCCGTGGGGGGCGCGGCCTCGGAGTCCCGCGACTTCTGCCAGGGCCACCGGCCGGAGATCTCCAGCTCCAGTGACCAGCTGAGGAACGTCCGGATCACGACGATCGCCGCCAGTACCGCCACGCTCTCCAACGTCGGGGTCACCGCCACCGTCTTGATGATGTCGGCGGGAACAAGGATCTCCTGGAACTCCACACAGTCTCCCTCCGGGGCTCCGCGAGCCCTTTCCCGCACTCGCGCGTCCGCCCACACATCTGATATTCCGGAAGGGTAGATCAGTCCCGATCCCCAGGAGAGAGATCATGATCCCCACCGGTTCGCTCGAGAATCCGCTGCGCTTCATCTTCGGCCCAGGGCCGGGGGAGGCGGCCTGCATGGCCCTGACCCCGGAGTGCATGGGCTGGCTGCCCTTCCTCGCGGCGAGGTTCGGCATCGGGTCCTGACGGGGCCTGCCGATCGGGTCCTGACGTGGCCTATTTTTGGTGTAGTCACTGCGATTCGGCGGGAACTTTCTCGCAGTAGCTACACCAGAGTTCGAGGCGGGGCCGCGGGCGGGCATTCCGGCATCACACCACCGCCCGGATGCGCTGCCGCATCGGCCTGCGCTGCGAGAATGGTCCATCCCGCCAGCGTGAGCCCGGTCGAAACGTGCAAAAAGGCAGCGTAGGGCAGAGGGGCAGCGTATCCGGCGGCACTCGTGCTGGCTCTCTGCAGAGATCGCCCGCCCGGGCGAGAGCCGCGCCCGGAGTTCAGGCCTCCCGCACCCCCTAAGACGGTACGACGACGCTGGTCAGCGGCGCAATCTCTTGATCAGGACGCGCGATGTAGCGCTTCGGACACCCCGAGTTCGCGGAATCGGCCCGGGGTCAGGCCGGTGGTCCGGCGGAACGCCGCGCCGAACCCGCTGGCGGAGCTGTACCCGACCCGCGCGGCCACCTCGTCCACAGTCATCCCGCGGCCCAGGAGAAGCGCGGCCTGCTGCGCGCGGAAGGCCGCCTGCCAGGCGCCGAAGCTCAACCCCGTGTCCGCGCGAAAGGCCCGGGTGATGGTCCGCTCGCTCACACCCAGCCGCGCCGCCCACTCCGTCAACGAGCGCGGGTCGCCCGGGCTGGCCTCGAGTGCGGTGACGATCGGCCGGAGGAGCTCCGAACCTGGACGCTGTACGAGCAGAGCGTGCGGGGACGGCTCGAGTAGGTCGAACACCATCTGCTCGGTGAGCTCGCGCGAGCGGGCCTCGAGCGACTGGTCGACCAGTCGCTCGAGGAGCAGGGTGAACAGGGGTGTCATCTCCACCGCGACGGGCCCGCCCGGCAGCGGCGAGTCGGTACGCGGGTCGACGTGAGCCGTGCGGTACCACGTGCCCGCAGGTGCGGTCGCCGAGTGCAGCACGCCGGCGGGGATCCACAGGCCGACGGACGGGGTGATGGTCCACGTGCGGGCCCCGACTGTCGCGGTCGACGCGCCGGCGCGGTTCCACAGCAGCTCGTGCGTGGGATGCGAGTGCGGCTCCCACACCGGCAGCGTCCGCGTCTCCACGGGCTCCAGGGTAGACCTGTTGCCGGGCGGGTCCGGCGGTCGGACGCGCTGGACGGACCCGCGGCTGCGCGGCGAGGGGAGGGCCATGCGCTCGAGCGTGGAGTGGATGGAGGCCCACCAGGTGGCGCTGTACCTCGCGGGCCTCGTGGCCGGCGGGATCGTCGGCCTCCTCGTGCCCGCGGTGGCCGGCCCGGCGGAGCTCGCGATCCAGCCGGTGCTGGCGCTGCTGCTGTACGCGACGTTCCTCGGGATCCCGTTCGCCGACGTCGGCCGGGCCCTGCGCGACCGCCGCTTCCTCGTGACCATCGGCGTGGTCAACTTCGTCGTGGTCCCGCCGATCGTCTGGCTGCTCTCGCGCGTCGTGGCCCACGACCGCGTGCTGCTCGTGGGCGTGCTGTTCGTCCTGCTCACGCCGTGCATCGACTACGTCCTCGTGTTCTCCGGCCTCGCCGGGGCCGACACGCGGCGGCTGCTGGCGGCCACGCCGCTGCTCATGCTCGCCCAGATGGTGCTGCTGCCGCTGTACCTGTGGGCGTTCCTCGGCGCCGAGTTCGTCGACGCGGTGGACCCCGGCCCGTTCGTCGAGGCGTTCCTCCTCCTCATCTCGCTGCCGTTGGCCGCCGCGGCGGCCACCCAACGCGCGGCCTCCGGTCGCGCTGCCGGCCCGGCCGG
>NZ_KV823820.1:0-906 GCF_001815995.1 Dietzia sp. HMSC21D01
GGTCGTCGGTCGGCGGGGTGTCCCACGCCGGCACCTCGGTGGACGCCTCGGTGGGCGGTGGCCCGGGGTCGGGCCCCGGTCGCTCCGCGGCGGGATCGACGTCCGGCGCACCGGGGACGTCGTGCTCCTCGGGGAGGTCGGGCTCGTTGGTCACCGCGCGGCCCTCCTCACGGCTCCCCGCCGGTAACGATCCGCGGGCCGAGAGTGGTGATGTCGCCGGCGCCGAGGGTGAACACGACGTCGCCGGGCCGCAGGATCCCGGTGACCGTCGTCAGCGCGCTGTCGAGGTCGGGCACGTGGTGGACGGCCGCGGTGACGTTCCGGGCGATCAGCCCGCCGTCGACGCCGGGTTCGGGTCGCTCGCGCGCGCCGTAGACGTCGAGGACCACCACCTCGTCGGCGAGCGACAGTGCGCGGCCGAACTCCTCGGCGAAGATCCTGGTGCGCGAGTACAGGTGGGGCTGGAAGACGGCGACGAGCCGCCCCCCGTCCGCCTCGACGATCTCCCGCGCGGCGCCGAGCACCGCGGCGACCTCCGTGGGGTGGTGGGCGTAGTCGTCGTAGACGCGCGCCCGCCCGTCGCCGACCACGGCCTCGCCCTTGGGCTCGAAGCGTCGTCCGACGCCGCCGAACCCGGACAGGCCGGCGAGGAACCCGTCCGCGTCGAAGCCGCCGGACCCGGCCACCTCGCGGGCGGCGAGCAGGGCGGCCAGGGCGTTGAGCGCCATGTGCTCGCCCGGGGTGCCCACGTGCAGTTCGCCGTGCGACCCGCCGTCGAGGGTGAGCCGGGCCCGCGTGCCGTCGGAGTCGACGGTGATCCCCGCGAGCTCCCCCGCCACCGGCAGGTCGGTCGTCGGACCGTCAACGGTGCGGTACCCCACCACGCGGACGCCCGCGGCCGCGGCC
>NZ_KV823821.1:0-8112 GCF_001815995.1 Dietzia sp. HMSC21D01
CGTCGCCGCCGCCGGCGCCTCCGCGACCGTCGAGATCGTCGACACCGTCTGTACGGGCCGGTGTCGTGGCTCCGCGCCGCGTCCCTCGTTCTCCGTCGACGGTCGTCCCGCGCCGTGCGGGGGGCGTGGGCAGGGTCACGACGACGAGTGCGCGGTCGCCCGCGGCATCGTCACCCTCTCGGGGATCGTGACGGCCTCGTCGGCGGTACGGCGACGCAGAGTGGTCGCGGCGGACGGCGGCGGGCCGGACGGGAGCGGCGACGTCGGATCGGTCCGATTGAGCGAGTTGCAGCCGCTGGAGATCAGCTACGTCGAGGCGGACGGGGTGCACCTGGTGGCGCGGTCGGAGCTCGCCGCCGCCGGCGTCGACCCGATCGCGGTCGACGAGCAGGCGTGGTTGCGTCGGTTGGCCGACGACCCGGGCCTGGCCGCGCGCCTCGCGCAGCGCGCCGGACGGCAGGTCGCCGGTGCGAGACCATGCCTCGCGGGCATCGACAGCTACGGGATCGACGTGAGCATCGGTTCGCTGCAATCCGGGTTCCGCGAGCACTTCCGGGTGGAGTTCCCGCAGGTCTGTGCTGATTCGGATGACGTCCACAGGGTCCTCGCCGAGCTGGCACGGTGATCTGCCACACAAGAGTTTCCTGAAAACTCTTGCCTTTGAGGTAAGCCTTACCTAAGTTGATTGCTGCGGGTAGTCACGTCCCCGCACCCGCTTCCCGCTCCGGCACCGTCCCTGAGGCGCCGGAGCGGGGGACGGGAACCGCGACGACGAGAGGCGAAGGCATGCGATCACTGGTGGGACCCGTACCGGAGCCGGCCGAGCGGGCGAGCTCAGCGCTACGCCGGTGCCCGCGCGCCACCCTCACGTTCGGCTCCGCCACCCCGTCGGTCGCCCTCGTGCACCGGGGCCCCGCGACCGCCGACCTCAGCCTGGTGATCCCGATAGCCGACGCGGCATCCATCGGGTTCGGCGGGGTCACCGCCCGGCTCGAGGTGCTCGACGAGATCATCGGGGGAGTGGCCCAGGGTCGCTGCCGCCGCATCGTCGTCGTCGAGGGGCGCGTCGAACGGTCCGGGACGCGCGCCCAACGCATCACCGCCGCCGACATCGCGCGCGACCTCCCCGACTCAGCCCTCCTGGGCGTCGGATCCGACTCCGCCCTCGTCCGGCTCCGTGCCGACAAGATCGTCCTCACCGAAAACGAGGGCGTCACCGACATCGCGCCCGACGACCTCGCCACCTCCGGCCCCGACCCGTTCACGGACCTCGAGGGCCACTGGCTCGATCACCTCAACGACCCCCGCTGCCAGGTCGTCCCGCGCATCGCGCTGCGAGTCTGCCGGTGTCTGCCCGCCGTGCGGCCCCTGCTCATCGGGATCGATCGCGCCGGCGTGGACATCGAGCTCGTCGACCGCGATGGTCGGATCCGCCGCGAGCGACTGCCGTTCGCGGAGGCGTGCACGGGCGTCGCCGAGCTCGGCACCCAGCTCCGTCTGCTCGCGGGGGGCGCCCGGTACCCTCAGGATCGTGCTGCTCTCCGACCGTGACCTCCGCGCCGAGCTCGCCGACGGGCGACTGGGCATCGACCCCCTCGACCCCGCGCTGATCCAGCCGTCGAGCATCGATGTCCGCCTCGACCGGCTGTTCCGTGTCTTCAACAACTCGCGCTACACCCACATCGACCCGGCGCTGCAGCAGGACGAGCTGACCGAACTGGTCGAGGTCGCCGACGGCGATCCCTTCGTCCTGCACCCCGGCGAGTTCGTCCTCGGCGCGACCCTCGAACGGCTCGCCCTGCCCGACGACCTCGCCGGCCGGCTCGAGGGCAAGTCCTCCCTCGGCCGCCTCGGTCTGCTCACCCATTCCACCGCCGGGTTCATCGACCCCGGCTTCGACGGACACATCACCCTCGAGCTGTCCAACGTCGCGAACCTGCCCATCACCCTGTGGCCGGGGATGAAGATCGGCCAGCTGTGCCTGTTCCGGCTCTCCAGCCCCGCCGAGACCCCCTACGGCAGCGCGAGCGTCGGTTCCAAATACCAGGGCCAGCGCGGACCGACGGCGTCGAAGGCGTACCTCAACTTCCGGTGAGCCGGAATGGCCGCGGCCATCCCACCGCCCGGGGCGTGCGACGCGCAGTGCACCGACGTCGTTCACCAGCGCGTTCCCACCGCGACGCCTTGACGGGGTAGAACGGCGCCATGCGTATGACCGTGTTCGGGACCGGGTACCTCGGCGCCACCCATGCCGCCTGCATGGCCGAGCTGGGCCATGAGGTGTTGGGGGTGGACGTCGACGAGGCGAAGATCGAGCGGCTGCGCCGGGGCGAGGTGCCGTTCTACGAGCCGGGTCTGCCGGAGATCCTGCTGCGGCATGTCGAGTCGGGTCGGTTGCGGTTCACCACCGACTACGCCGAGGCCGCCGAGTTCGCGGACCTGCACTTCATCGGGGTGGGCACGCCCCAGCGCAAGGGCGAGTTCGCCGCCGACACCACCTACGTCGAGGACGTGGTGACGCGGTTGGTGCCGCTGCTCACCTCGGATGCGGTGTTGGTGGGCAAGTCGACGGTGCCGGTGGGGACGGCGGCGCGGCTGCAGGGGGTCGCGGACTGGCACGTGGCCGACGGTGTGCAGGCGCGGGTGGTGTGGAACCCGGAGTTCCTGCGTGAGGGCTTCGCGGTGGCCGACACCCTGACGCCGGACCGGATCGTGATCGGGCTGCCCGGCGGGCCGGACGAGCAGGGGTTCGCGCGTGAACTGGTCGAGCGGGCTTACGCGCCGATCCTCGAGTCGGATCCGTGTCCGGTGATCGTGACGGATCTGGCGACCTCGGAGCTGGTCAAGGTGAGTGCGAACGCGTTCCTGGCGACCAAGATCAGCTTCATCAACGCGGTGTCGGAGGTGTGCGAGGCCGCCGGCGCGGACGTGACGGTGCTGGCGGATGCGATCGGTATGGATCCGCGGATCGGTCGGCGGTTCCTCAACGCCGGGCTCGGGTTCGGTGGGGGTTGTCTGCCCAAGGACATCCGGGCGTTCATGGCGCGTGCCGGGGAGCTGGGTGCGGACGAGGCGATGACGTTCCTGCGGGAGGTCGATTCGATCAACATGCGGCGCCGGGAGCGGATGGTCGACCTGGCGGTCGAGGCGTGCGGCGGGACGGTCATCGGCAAGACCGTCGCGGTGCTGGGGGCGGCGTTCAAGCCGAACTCCGACGACGTGCGTGACTCGCCGGCGCTGAACGTGGCGGGGATGCTCTCGCTCAAGGGCGCCAGCGCGGTGGTGTACGACCCGCAGGCGCTGGACAACGCCCGGGCCCTGTTCCCGACCCTCACCTACGCCGGGTCGGCGTTGGCGGCGTGCGAGGGCGCGGACGTGGTGCTGGTGGCCACCGAGTGGGCCGAGTTCGTCGAGCTGGACCCGGTCTCGGTCGCCGGGGTGGCGCGGGGCCGGATCCTGCTGGACGGGCGCAACTGCATGCCCGCTGACCGCTGGCGTGAGGCCGGCTGGACCTACCGCGCCCTCGGCCGCGGCGTCCCCTCGGTCGCCGACGCTCTGCCGCCCGTCGGGCTCGCGGTCGCGTCTGCGGGTTACTGGCGGTAGGACGCCAGGAAGTTGCCGATCCGCTCGATGGCCACGCCCAGGTCCCGCGCCGCGGGCAGGGTGACCACCCGGAAGTGGTCCGGTTTCGGCCAGTTGAAGCCGGTGCCCTGCGTGACGAGAATCCGCTCCCGCTCGAGCAGGTCGAGGGCGAAGAGCCGGTCGTCGTGGATCTCGTGCACGTCGGGATCCAACCTGGGGAAGGCGTAGAGCGCACCCATCGGCCGGACGCAGCTCACGCCGGGGATCGAGTTCAGCTTCTCCCACGCGATGCCGCGCTGCTCGTGCAGCCGCCCGCCCGGCTCGATGAGCTCGTTGATCGACTGGTAGCCGCCGAGCGCCACCTGGATGGCGTGCTGGGCGGGCACGTTCGGGCACAGTCGCGTCGAGGCCAGGAGTTCGAGCCCCTCGAGGAACCCCGCGGCGTGCGCCTTCGGCCCGGTGATGGCGACCCAGCCCGCCCGGTATCCCGCCACGCGGTACGTCTTGGACAGCCCGTTGAACGTCAGCACGAGCAGGTCGTGGGCCAGCGTCGCGATGGACGTGTGCTCGGCCTCGTCGTAGACGATCCGGTCGTAGATCTCGTCGGCCAGGATGAGCAGGCTGTGCTCCCGCGCGAGGTCGACGATCCCCTGCAGGACCTCCCGCGAGTAGACCGCGCCGGTCGGGTTGTTGGGGTTGATCACCACGATGGCCTTGGTGCGCGGGGTGATCTTGGAGGCGATGTCCTCCAGCGACGGGTTCCAGTCGTCGTCCTCGTCCGCGAGGTAGTGGACCGGTTTGCCGCCCGCGAGCGAGGTCATCGCGGTCCACAGTGGGTAGTCCGGCGCCGGGATGAGGACCTCGTCGCCGTCGTCGAGGAGTGCCTGCATCGTCATCGTGATGAGCTCGGAGACCCCGTTGCCGAGGTAGATGTCCTCGACGTCCAGGTGGGGGAAGTCAGGGACCAGCTCGTAGCGCGTGAAGATCGCACGGCGGGCCGAGAGGATTCCCTTGGACTCCGAGTAACCCTGCGCGTGGGGGAGCGCGGCGATCATGTCCCGCATGATCACGTCCGGCGCCTCGAACCCGAACGGCGCGGGGTTGCCGATGTTGAGTTTGAGGATGCGGTGCCCCTCCGCCTCGAGCTGGTTGGCCCGGGCGAGTACCGGCCCGCGGATCTCGTAGAGGACGTCCTTGAGCTTGGAGGACTGGTCGAGCGTGCGCGGCTGGCGGAGCGTGCGTCCCGTGGTCTCAGGAGTCATACCTGCTGATTGTGCCACTCGCCTCCCCCGCCCCGGCATCGCGTGCCCGAGCGGAGGAGGAGTCGGCGATCGCAGGCGGATCGCTGCGGTCAGATCCCGTATCGGAGGTCGACGATCGCCGGGATCTCCGAGTCCGGGAGGAGCTCGTCGGGGTGCTCGACGCGCAGAAAGTCCACACACTCGCGCTCGAGCGGACACAGCGAGTACGGCTGGGACTCGATCGACAGCCCGGTGGCCCGGCGGAGACGACGCACCTCACCGCGCACCGTCGTGGTGGCCGACGGATCCTCGTAGAGGGCCTCCGACAGCGCCCGCGCCGACCACGCCTCACGGGAGGCCAGCAGCGCCACGAGTTCGGCCCGCCGGGGTGTGAGCGGGATCGAGGTCCCGTCCGCCCGGATCACGGCCGGTTTCCACCCGAGCAGTCGGATCGCGGTGACAGGGTTGGGATGGTCGGCCGGGACGTGGCCGGGTGCGTGGGCGACGGCGTTGTCGTCGTCGTGCCCGGGGCCGGCGGCCGCGCCGGGGGATGACGGGAGCGCGGCGAGCAGGGACTCGGCGAGCCGGGCGCCGCAGCGCACCAGCGCGGCGGTCTCCACCGACGAGAACCGCAGCGGGTGGGACACGTCGAGGACCCCGATGACCCGCCCCCGCGGATCCCTGATCGGGCTCGCGGTGCACGTCCAGCCGTGGTGGGCGCGGACGAAATGCTCGCCCGCGGTGGCGTGGGTGAGGGCCCCGGTTTCGAGTGCCAGCGAGATGCCGTTGGCGCCGATGCCCTTCTCGGACCAGTCCGCGCCCTCCGCGAACGCGATCGAGTCCGCGCGGCGCAACGCCTGCGCGCTGCCCGCGCGCCACAACACGCGCCCCCGGGTGTCGGAGACGACGACGAGGTGGCGCCCGGCGGCCGAGGTGTCCGCCACCGATGCCACGACCTCCGCCGCGACCCGGTGCAGCGGCGTCATCTCGCGTGCGGTCGCGAGCTCGTCCCGCGACAGGACGCTGCGCGGGACCTGCTGGTCAGGGGAGATTCCCGCGTCCCAATTGCGTTGCCAGGCGCGCAACACCCGCGAGTCCAGATCGGACGTCTGACCGCCGGCCAGCGCTATCTCGTGGGCCTCGATCGTGCGGGCCGCGAAGGCGCCGGGGTCGGAGAACCGCAGCGCCGATTGCAACGACATTGCCACCCCCTGGGGAAGACAGTGTGATCTACGTCATGAAAACGCTACAGCAGAGCGAAGGAGTGGGTATGACCCAGACGACGGAAGCGCCGGCACAGCCCGACAACGCCGACCGCGCCGTGGAGACGTGGCTGGCGGAGTTCGGCGAGGCGTTGAGCGAGGCTGACACGGGCCGCGCGGCCGGGATGTTCGAGACCGAGGGGTGCTGGCGCGACTTTGTGTCCTTCACCTGGAACCTCCGGACCCTCGAGGGGCGTGAGGAGATCGGGGAGATGCTCGACTGCCAGCTCGCCGCGATCGCCCCCACCGGTTGGGAGCTCGCGGAGCCGGCCACCGAGTCGGGCGGCGTGATCGAGGCGTGGATCACTTTCGAGACCGCGGCGGGTCGCGGCTGGGGCCACCTGCGACTGCGCGACGGACGGGCCTGGACCCTGCTCACCACGCTGCAGGAGCTCACGGGGCACGAGGAGAAGAAGGGTCGCGATCGCGACAAGGGCGTCGAGCACGTCATCCGACGCGGACGCCGGACCTGGCTCGAGCAGCAGACCGAGCGGAAGGAATCACTCGGCTACACCGAGCAGCCCTACGCGGTGATCATCGGCGGCGGTCAGGGCGGGATCGGCCTCGCCGCCCGGCTCAAGCGGCTCGGCGTGCCCACGATCGTGATCGAGAAGAACGAGCGCGCCGGCGATTCATGGCGCAAGCGCTACAAGTCCCTGCACCTGCACGACCCGGTCTGGTACGACCACCTGCCCTACATCCCGTTCCCGGACGACTGGCCCGTGTTCCCCGCCAAGGACAAGGTGGGGGACTGGCTCGAGCACTACACCGCGATCATGGACCTCGACTACTGGTCCGGCACGCAGTGCCTGGGCGCCGAGTTCGACGAGACGACGGCGACGTGGCGCGTCCGCGTCGACCGCAGGGGCGAGAAGATCGAGCTCAGGCCGACCCAGCTGATCTTCGCGCTCGGGGTGTCCGGCTACCCCAACATCCCGCACTTCGACGGCGCCGAGGACTTCACCGGCGACCAGTGGCACTCGTCCGAGTTCACCGGCGAGGGCGACGTCGAGGGCAAGCGCGCCATCGTGATCGGCTCGAACAACTCGGCCCATGACATCTGCGCCGCCCTCTGGGATCACGGTGCGGACGTGACGATGATCCAGCGTTCGTCCACTCACATCTCCCGGAGCGAATCGCTGATGTCGCTCGCGCTCGGTCCCCTCTACTCGGAGGAGGCGCTCGAGGCCGGTGTGACCACCGAGAAGGCGGACTTGCTGTTCGCCTCCTGGCCCTACCGGCTGCTGCCGGACGCGCAGATCCCCGTCTACGACCAGATGGCGGAGAAGGACGCGGAGTTCTACGGCAAGCTCCGGGACGTCGGGTTCGATCTGGACTTCGGCGAGGACGGGTCGGGCCTGTTTCTGAAGTACCTCCGACGTGGCTCGGGGTACTACATCGACGTCGGTGCCAGCCAGCTCCTGATCGACGGAGAGGTGGCCCTCGAGCGCGGGCAGGTGACGCGGATCCTGCCGGACGGCGTCGAGCTCGACGGCGAGCGGGTGCTGCCCGCCGACCTGATCGTCTACGCCACCGGGTACGGCTCGATGAACCAGTGGCTCGTGGACCTGGTGTCCCAGGAGGTCGCGGACCAGGTCGGGAAGGTGTGGGGCTACGGCTCCGACACCACGCGCGATCCGGGCCCGTGGGAAGGGGAGCTGCGCAACATGTGGAAGCCGACCAACGTGGAGCAGCTGTGGATCCACGGCGGGAACCTGCACCAGTCGCGCCACTACTCCAAGTACCTCGCGCTACAGCTCAAGGCGCGGATGGAGGGCATCCCGACGCCGGTGTACCGGGTGCAGGAAGTGCATCACACCTGCTGACCGGCAGCTGGCCTCTTCCGCGCGAACCGAAATAGACCGCGGCCCGTGATCAGCTCTGTGATCACGGGCCGCGATGGCTTCCGGTGGGAATCAGCCCAGGGACAGGCCGTAGCCGCCGGACTTCTTCGCCTTGGGGATGGCACCGTCCTTGGCGGGCGCTGACGCCTCGGTCGCCTCGCATGCCCCGACTGTCGGGATCCT
>NZ_KV823822.1:0-3116 GCF_001815995.1 Dietzia sp. HMSC21D01
CGGGGCCCTCACCGGTCGCGCCGCGTCTGCAGCCGCCGCAGCGGGCGGACCCGTCACCGGGGACACCGCGGGTGGGCCCGCTTCGACCGTGTTCCGGCACGGCGTCGCGTCCGGCGACCCGATGGCGGACCGCGTCATCCTGTGGACGCGCGTCACGCCGACAGAGCAGGCGGCCCCGGGGTCCGGGATCGGAGACCTCGTCGTCGTCGACTGGGAGGTCTCGACCGACCCGGGCTTCGCCACCATCGTCCGATCGGGCACGGTCACCACCGACGCCGGCCGCGACCACACCGTCAAGCTCGACTGCGCAGGCCTCGCGCCGGACCGGTGGTACCACTTCCGGTTCCACGCGCTCGGCCAGACCTCACGCACCGGCCGCACGCGCACCGCCCCCGCCGACGGTGCGATGCCCGCCACCGGCCGCTGGCGCGTCGGCGTGGTCTCGTGCTCCAACTGGGAGGCCGGGTTCTTCGCCGGCTACCGCCACCTCGAGGCGCGTGGCGACCTGGACGCGATCATCGAACTCGGCGACTACATCTACGAGTACGGCCGCGGCGAGTACACGGCCGCCGCCGGCGCCGTCCGCCCGCACGATCCGCCGCACGAGATCGTCACCCTGGCCGACTACCGGATCCGTCTGGCGCAGTACCGCACCGACCCCGACCTGCAGTCCCTGCACGCGCACGTGCCGTGGATCTGCACGTGGGACGACCACGAGCTCGCCAACAACTCGTGGGAGCACGGCGCCGAGAACCATCAGCCGCACGAGGGTCCGTTCGCCGACCGCAAGGCCGCGTCCGCGCAGGCCTACTTCGAGTGGATGCCGGTGCGGCCTGAGTCGTTGCGCGACGGCGGTCACCTCTACCGGCGCCTCCGGTGGGGGTCGCTGGCCGAGCTGAGCATGCTCGACCTGCGCTCGTACCGCTCGGAGGATCCGGGCCGCTTCAACGGGCGCGCGACCGATCAGACGGGCACCATGACCGGCGCCGAGCAGTTCGACTGGCTGGCCCGTGGGCTGGCGTCGTCGACGGCCCGCTGGAACGTCATCGGCAACTCGGTCATGGTCACCCCTGTGCTGATCCCGCCTCTGGACGCCCGCACGACCGGGGCGCTCACCGAACTGCTCGGCATCCCGCGCGAGGGCATCACCTATAACTCCGACCAGTGGGACGGCTACGCCGGAGAGCGCCGTCGCCTGTTCGAGGTGATCCGCGCGACGGGCAACCGCAACCACGTCTTCCTCACCGGCGACATCCACACGTCGTGGGCCAACGAGGTGCCGCTCGACGCCGCCGACTACCCCGGTGCGGGCACGGGAGCGGTCGAGTTCGTCACCCCGTCCATCACGAGCAACAACATCAACGACATGGTGGGGCTGCCGGAGGGCAATCCCCTCTCCCAGGCCGCGCAGGGCGCGCTGACCGGTGTGAACCGCCACGTGCGGTGGGCCGATCTCGACCGCCACGGCTTCACGGTGGTCGAGTTCACGAGCGGCTACGCGCACGCCGACTTCTGGGCGCTCGTCGCGCGCGAGGACCCGGCGAGCGGCGCGTATCCCATGGCCAGTTGGCGTTCGCCGCACGGCTCGGACCGTCTGGAGCCGGCGGGTCCGCTGCCCTGAGCGTCGGCGGGCGCCCGGGGCCCCTGTCCCTCCCCTGAATTTCAGGTCGGTCGGCTACCGTGGCGGGTCGACGCGGCCCGTCCGGGGCCGCGACGGGTGTCTTTGGAGTAGCGGATGACGACGACGAGCCAGCAGCCCCCCGCCGGAGATCCGGGTCCCGGGGGGCAGCCGGGCGGTGGCCCGGGGGGTGGGGCACGTCCGTCGGATGACGGGCGGGGCGGTCGCCCGGGTCGGGGTGGTGTGCTCGCGACGGTGGCCGTGGTGGCGCTGGTCGTGGTCGCCGCGGTCGCGTGGGTGTTCCTGGCCGGGCCGTTGTCGTCGTCGGGGCGGGCCGAGCGGGCTGTGGCCGAGACGCTGGAGCAGATGAGCTCGGCGGAATCGTTCGACGAGTTCAACAGTCATATGTGTGCGGAGAACCGGGTCCCGCAGGAGCTGGTGGACACGATCACCGCGTCGAGCGAGGCGACGGGGCCGGATCTCGATTCGATGTTCCGCGAGTCGATCGCGGGCTCGTTCCCGGAGGACCTCGAGGTGACCGGGGTCGAGATCGCGGACGGCGGCGCGGAAGCGATGGCGACGGTCGAATCCGAGTCGGACGGGTCCGGTCCGGAGCAGGTGCGGATGCGCGACGAGGACGGCGCCTGGAAGCTGTGCCAGCCCGGGGTCGGAATGGGCTCGGTGCCCGAGGGCCAGCAGCCGGGCTGATCGGCTCCGCCCGGTCACGCCGGCCGCCCTGGGCGTTCTGGGCGCTCCGGCGACGTCGGCTGCTCCGGCCTGTCGCCGCGGGAGGTGGCGCGCAGGGCGCGTTCGGCGCCGGGTGGGTTGGTGAGGTGGCCGTCGTCGGCGATGAGTCGGTCGAGGTGTTGGTGCCAGCGGTGGTCGAGGATGCGGTCGCGGGCGTGGGCCAGGGGGCCGTGGGGTCTGGTGTGGTGTTCGTGTCCGGTCTCGGTGATGATGGTCAGCTCACCGAGTGGTCCGGGCCGGTAGGCGCAGTGGCCGAAGGTTTTCTCCCGGTGGTGCTTGCGGCACAGGCACACCAGGTTCCACTCGGCGGTGGGCCCGCCGAGCTCGGGGCGCTGGTGGTCGAAGGCGATGACGTGGTCGATCTCGCAGTCGTGGGCGTCGACGGTGCACCCCGGGTGGCGGCAGGTGCCGTCGCGCAGGCGGATGCGTTCGGCCAGGGCGGGGCTGATGCGGTACTTCAGTGCCGCCTCGGGGGTGTCCTCGGTGCCCGGTTGCGGGTCCAGCAGTTCGAACCGGATCGTGGCGTCGCCGCCGGAGAGCAGTTCCTCGCACAGCCAGTCGAAGCTGGCGTAGGCGCCGGTGACGAACTCGACGCGGTTGGGCATGCCCCGGGTGATGCTGTTGATCACGGAGATGCGGATCGGTTGGTCGGTGCCCCACGAAGCCCCAGGCCGCGCACGACCCGCGCCAGCGCCAGCGTCGGCGGCGGCGGCGGCGGCGTCGGCGTCGATGCGGCGGCGTAGTTTCTCGG
>NZ_KV823822.1:3136-8506 GCF_001815995.1 Dietzia sp. HMSC21D01
GGTCATGCCGTCGCGTTCGGGGCGGAACCGCACGGTGCGCTTGTCGGCGGCCGCGTCGACGGCATCGCCGGCGCCTTGGGGGTCGTGGCGTTCGCGGGAGGCGTCGACGGTGGTGTCCAGGGCGGTGCGGCTCGGTCGGTGACCGCCGGCCAGGTCGCGGGTCAGGCGGGCCACGACATCGGATTCGACACCGCCGATGATGTCGTCGGGAATGCCGGCCAGGCGGCAGGCGGCGTCGATGGCCAACTGTTCGGGCAGCAGTCCCCGCTCGACGGCGTCGCGCAGGCGCGGCAGGCGGGTGTGGATCTGCACGCCGGCGGTGACCAGGTGGCGGGCGTGCCAGCCGGTCAGGGCCATCGCCGCCGCCAGGTGGTGGCGGGCCCGGTCGGCCGGTTCCAGGCGGGCGTGCGCGGGACGGGTATCGGCACCGGGGCCGCCGTGGGTGGCCTCGTCCAGCGCTGTGAAGCTCTCGACCAGCAGATGCGCGGCATGTAGCCGGGTGGCCCCGGCCAGGTTCTGCGCCAGCGTCACCGACCGCGCCACCTCGCTCAGCGCCGAGGCGTCCAACGACTCCAACGGCTCCCCCACCGCGCGCAGCGCGCCGAGACCGAACGCCCTCGTCGTCGTCGTATCCATCCCGGTCACCCCCCGCCCGCGCCGCATCCTCACTCGAACCTGTGATCGATTCTACCGGCGTGCCATTCATCACACAAGGGTTCGATACAGCCGCCACCCGTCATGCCCGCCGACGACAGCGGCGCCCCTCCCACACGGGAGGAGCGCCGCTGTCCGGGCTTACCGGGCCTACCGAACCGAACCGACAGGGCGAGCCGGGCGAGTCAGGGCGTCAGGCGCCCTTGGACTTGCCCGCCGACTTCAGGTCGTTGCACGCCTCGACGACGCGCTCGGACATGGCCTGCTCCGCCTTCTTGAGGTACGAGCGGGGGTCGTAGGTCTTCTTGTTGCCGACGTCGCCGTCGACCTTGAGCACGCCGTCGTAGTTGGTGAACATGTGCGCGGCGACGGGCCGGGTGAAGGCGTACTGCGTGTCGGTGTCGACGTTCATCTTGATGACGCCGTAGCTCAGCGCCTCCTCGATCTCGCTCTTGGCCGAGCCGGAACCACCGTGGAAGACGAAGTCGAACGGCAGGTCACCCTCGTTCAGGCCCAGCTTCTCGACCGCGACCTCCTGGCCCATCTTGAGGACCTCGGGCTTGAGCTTGACGTTGCCCGGCTTGTAGACGCCGTGGACGTTGCCGAAGGTCGCGGCCAGCAGGTAGCGCTGGCCGGTGTTGCCGGCGCCGAGCGCGTCGATGGTCGCCTCGAAGTCCTCACGCGTGGTGTAGAGCTTCTCGTTGATCTCGTTCTCGACGCCGTCCTCCTCGCCGCCGACGACGCCGATCTCGATCTCGAGGATCTGCTTGGCCTTGGCCGTCTTCTCGAGCAGCTCCTTGGCGATCTCGAGGTTGCGGTCGAGCGGGGTGGCCGAGCCGTCCCACATGTGCGACTGGAACAGCGGATTCTCCCCGCGGTCGACGCGCTCCTGCGAGATCTCGATGAGCGGACGGACGAACGTGTCGAGCTTGTCCTCGGGGCAGTGATCGGTGTGCAGAGCCACGAGGATGTCGTACTTGGCCGCCACCACGTGGGCGAACTCGGCGAGGGCCACCGCGCCGGTGACCATGTCCTTGACGTTCAGACCGGAGCCGAACTCGGAGCCACCGGTGGAGAACTGGATGATGCCGTCGGAACCCGCGTCCGCGAAGCCCTTGATGGCGGCGTTGATGGTCTCCGAGGAGGTGCAGTTGATCGCGGGGTAGGCGAAACCCTCCCGGCGGGCTCGGTCGAGCATGTCCTTGTACTGTTCGGGAGTTGCGATGGGCATGGGGTCTCCTCCGGTGGTTCAGTTCTTGGTGCGGATGGCCTCGGCCGGGGCGCCGGCGCCGCCCGTGACGGCGGGCGCACACCTCCCAGCCTAGGCCAGCCCCACCCCGCGCACCCGGGAGCCGCGCGACACCGCCCTCGACAGGGCGGGGGCGGCACCGCCCCTGGGCCGCCCGTATGTCATCCGGGGAGCAGCGCGGCGAACGCCTCGTCGGCCCGCGCGAGCGCGTCCCGGTCGTACGTGGACGTCGACGCCATGATCTAGTCGGCGCCCGTGCGCTCCACGAGTGCGGCGATCTCCCCGGCCACCTTCTCCGCGTCTCCGTGCACGGCGGTGCCCATCCACTCCTCCATCCGCCGTAGTTGCTGGGGCCGGAACTTCCGGTCCAGGATCTCCTCGACCGGCCGAAGCGGTCCGAACGCGCCGGTCTCGCGCGACTCGGCCATCGCCCACGCCTCCGGCAACAGCAACTCACGGGCCGCGTCGGTCGAGTCGGCGATCATCACCTCGAGGCTCATCACCACATAGGGCTCGGAGTCGGCCCCGTCCGGCCGGAACGCCTCCCGGTAGCGCTCCAGCGGCGTCGGGTCGGCCAGCAAGCGCGGACCGCCGACGACGACCGGCAGACCGGCGCGCGCGGCGACCCCCAGGCCGCGGCCGGTGGCCAGGACGAACATCGGTGGCGGGTCCTCCACCACCGGCAGCGCGGTGACCGGGCCGCGGCCGTGGAGGAAGTCCCGCACGGCGGCGATGTCGCGGTCGAACGCGTCGGTGTCGTACTCGCTCACACCGAGCGCCTCGCGGACCGGGGCGGTGAAGCCGAGCGACCGGCCGACGCCGAGGTCGATGCGGCCCGGGTGCATGGCCTCGAGCACGGCGAACTGCTCGGCCACGACCAGCGGGCGGTGATTGGGCAGCATCACCCCGCCGGAACCCAGGCGGATGCGCTCGGTGCGGGCGGCGGCGGCCGCGATGAGCAGCGGCGGGCTGCCGCTCGCGATGCCGGGCACCGCGTGGTGCTCGGCCGTCCAGTACCGGTGCAGACCCAGGCGGTCGGCGTGTTCGGCGCGCCGGAGTGTCGACTCGACCGCCGAGGCGTGGGACTCGCCGTGACGGGTCCGGGACCGATCCAGCAGGGACAACCGGAGGGTGTCCGGCAGATCGGTGGGTGCCACGCCCCCACCGTAGCGCCGGCGCGGGAAACGAGGCGGGCCCGGCGCGGAAACGAGGCGGGACCCAGTCCCGGGACCCGCGCCCTAATCCACCCCTCGCCAGCGCAGCGCGCCGAGCGCGAGCAACGCCAGGACGACGGCCAACGCCAGAACAAACCGCACCGCGCGCCTCATTCCACGTCCTCCACCCATTCCAGCAGGTCACCGGGCTGACACTCGAGCGCACGGCAGATCGCCTCGAGCGTGCTGAACCGCACCGCCTTGGCGCGCCCGTTCTTCAGCACCGACACGTTGGCGGGCGTCAGGCCGACCTTCTCCGCGAACTCGCCGACGCTCATCTTGCGCTTGGCGAGCTCCACGTCGATCCGCACGACGATCGACATCAGACCACCGTGTCCATCTCGGAGCGCAGTCCGGTGGCCTGCCGGAGGAGGGCGCGCAGGACGACCATGAGCAGCGCCGCGACGGTGATGATGACGACGACGACGAAGAGCAGCAGCGGCAGGCCGGGATCATCCGCCGTGAATCCGACCAGCGCGAGCACCACCACGAGCATGGCCCAGGCGGCGGCGATCGCCCCGAGGATCACGTCGACCCACGTCATGGAGGCGTCGGTGAAGATGCGGTCGGATTCGACGAGGGAGAGCAGTTTCCAGGTGGCCACCACCACGACCTGGATACACACCACCCAGTAGATCGACACGGCCGTGAGCGGCCACCGCAGGTGCGCGGACTCGGAGTTCGTCTCTGCCATGTGGGCGAACTGACCCGGCAGCGACATCACCTCCAGCAGGAGGAGCACGGCGAACAGCACCCCGAGGAGGGTTCGGAGCGGCAGGACCGCCCGCCTTTCGATGTTCATGCAATGACCATGGGCCGAAACCTATCGACAATCAATAGGCGGCGTGCTCCCGGATCCAGGCGTGCATGGCGATGCCGGCGGCCACGCCCGCGTTGATCGACCGGGTTGAGCCGAACTGCGCGATCGACACTGTTCGCGCGGCCCGCAGGCGGGCGTCGTCGCTGACGCCGGGCCCCTCCTGCCCGAACAGCAGGACGCACTCGCGCGGCAGGCTCACCGCCTCGAGCGGCTCGGCGCCGGGGAGATTGTCGACGGCGACGACCGGCAACCCCTCGGTCGCGGCCCACTCCATGAGCGCGGTGACGTCATCGTGGTGCCGCAGGTGCTGGTAGCGGTCGGTGACCATGGCACCGCGGCGGTTCCAGCGGCGTCGGCCTACGATGTGCACCTCGGCGGCCAGAAAGGCGTTGGCGGTGCGGACGACGGTGCCGATGTTGGCGTCGTGGCCGAAGTTCTCGATCGCCACATGGAACGGGTGCCGGCGCGTGTCGAGGTCGGCGACGATCGCCTCGCGCCGCCAGTAGCGGTATCGGTCCACGACGTTGCGGCGGTCGCCGGCGTCGAGCAGTTCGGGGTCCCAGGTCTCGCCTGACGGGCGGGGCTCGCCGGGGTGCTCGACCTCCCACGGACCCACGCCGACCGCGCCGTCGCCCCACTCGGTCGGCCCGGGCGCGGGCTCGCCGGGCTCCGCCGACCCGGCCGCGGCCTCCGTCACGAGGTGAGGCGCTTGTTGGTCAGCCGGGTGAGTCGTCCCGGCGCGACCTGCGACGCGAGGTACATCGCGGTGGCCTGGGCGCCGACCGGGCGGTGGACCTCGCGGCCGAACGTTCCGCGGATCCGACCGAGCAGTCCGCGCGGCGTGCGGCGGGTCTGCTCCGCGAGGTCGAGGATCTCGCCGGCGACGTCGCCCTCGGTCAGGCGCACGCCCATGTTGCGCATGCCCGCGGTGTTGACGCCCGAGAGCATCTCGGTGCCCACGTAGAGCGGCCACACCGAGCACACGCGGATCCCGTGGTCGGCCCACTCCAGGTCAAGGGCCTCCGTGATGCCGCGGACGGCGAACTTGGTGGCCGAGTAGGTGGCCATCTCGGCCTGGCCGTAGATCGCCGACGCCGAGCACAGGTTGACCACTGTCGGCGCGGACGCGGCCCGGAGGTACGGGAACGCCGCGCGACAGCCGTAGAGCACGCCCTTGACGTTGACGTCGACCAGCGCCGAGTCCTTCTCGTAGCTCGCGTCCATGAACGGGGTCCCGTACAGCAGCCCGGCGTTGTTCACCAGCACGTCCAGCGCGCCGCCGCTGCGGGCGGTGAGCTCGGCGAGCGCGGCCTCCCACGCGGCGGGGTCGGTGACGTCGAGCGCGCCGGTGACGAACCTGTCGTCGCCCTCGGCCCACGCGCACGGCTGCAGGTCGTACGCGCCGACGAGGTACCCGGCGCCGGCGAACCGGC
>NZ_KV823822.1:8526-18708 GCF_001815995.1 Dietzia sp. HMSC21D01
ATCGGTGCCGGGCTCGCCGTGGGCGGCCTCATCCAGAGCCTTGAAACTCTCCACCAGCAGGTACGCGGCATGCAGCCGGGTGGCCCCGGCCAGGTTCTGCGCCAGCGTCACCGACCGCGCCACCTCGCTCAGCGCCGAGGCGTCCAACGACTCCAACGGCTCCCCCACCGCGCGCAGCGCGCCGAGACCGAACGCCCTCGCCGTCGTCGTCTCCACCCCGGTCACCCCCCGCCCGCGTCGCGCCATCACTCGAACATGAGAACAAGTTTACCTAAAGCGCGAGGATCGCACAAGGGTTCGATACGAACTTACATGCGGGCGTCGCCTCCGCCGCCGGAGTCGGGCAGAATGACCGCCCGGTCGTCGGTCGCGATAGGGGAGCCGCCGGCCTTGTTGGTGGTCCCGGCCAGGAGGATGCCCTCGCCGACCACGGTGAGGCCGGTGAGCCGCCCGTAGCGCCCCTCCGCGAGAGCCTCGGGCTGACCGCGCGCGGCGCCGCCGGCGGTCTGCAGGGTGTCGACACGCTCGGCATCCGGGAGCGCGATCGCCAGCGTCCCCTCGCCGGCCGCACACCCGCCCGCGGCACGCTGGTCAGGCCACGTCCACACCATCCGATCCGGGGCGCGGAGGGCGGCGCCACGGTCGGTCACGGTGGAGAGGTACACCTCGTCGTCGTGGACGCACAGCGCCCGGATACCACCCAGATCACGCGCGATCACCTCGGGCCGTTCGGCGCGACCGATCCCCGTGAACGACGGGAACCGCACGAGCTCCGACCCGACGCCGACGGTGAGGACGTCCGCGACGAACGCGAGCCCGCCGCTCTCGGCGGGAGCGAGTTCCGCGACCGTGCGGGGAGCATCGCCGCGTGCCAGGCGCTCGACGCGGGTGGGTCCATCGCCGACGACGAGGAGATACACCAACCGGTCCTGGGCGAAATCCGGGGACGGCGCGACCGCGGCCACCCGACCGCCCCGCGGATCCACCCGCCCGAAATCCTCCGGCTCCGCGTCCGGCGAGACGATCCGCACCGCACCCGTCGACTCGGCGACCAGCGCCCGTTCACCCAGACCCGCCACGGCGACGGCCGGGCCCAGACACGTGGCGATCACCGCGGGGTCCGGGTCCACGCACGGACCGGTCTCGGGGCTCGGCTCGGGCTCCCCGGAGGTCGAGGTCGGTGGGGGAGACGGAGCGCCGGGTGCACTCGGCGGCGGCGCGGCCCCCGCCCCCGGACCCGGGGCCGGCGTGAACGGGGCCTCGAGGCGATCGTCGAACCTCGCGCAGCCCGACACCGCGACGGTGAGCGCCAGGACGAGCGCGAGCGATCTCATGCCGACCAGAGTACGGCGCGCCGTGTCCTACGGGTCCCCGCGGCGGCCCCGGCCTACAGTCGAGAGGTGACTTCCTCAAAGCGCGGTGACGACGACGCCCGTACCGAGATCATCCACGACGTCGACTACCCGCTCGACGTGCCCGGCACCAAGGGTCCGGGGCCGGGTGCGGGAACGGGCGCGAGCGGCGGGACGGGGGACACCGCCACCACAGCGTTCCCGGCCGCCGGGCGCACCGACTACTCGCAGTTCTCCGAGTCGGGTGGATACGACATGTCCGCGCCGTTGCCGTTCGGCGAGCAGCCGACCACCATCGCGCCCGCCCCCCGCGACGATATCGGCAGGCGCGGGACCATCGACCTCGGACTGTTCGTCCTCCGTTTGGCGGTGGGCGTCCTGCTGGCGATGCGCGGCCTGCAGAAGCTCGCCGGATTGTTCGGTGGCCCCGGGATCGACGGGTTCACCCAGACTCTCGCCGACTCGGGGTTCGACATGGCCCGCGCCCTGGCGATCGCCGGCGGAACCGTCGAGCTCGTCGCGGGAGTCATGCTCGTCGTGGGACTGGCGACGCCCATCGCCGCGGCCGGCCTCCTCGGGATGATCGGACTCGGGATCGCGGTCCGGCTGACCGGGGCCGACCCCATCCCCGTCCTCAGCGACACCTCGCGGGGACTCGAGCCGTCGATCCTCTACGCCGCCGCACTTCTGACACTGCTCTTCACCGGACCCGGGCGGTGGGCCGCCGACCGCAAGTGGGGATGGTCGCACCGCCCGCGGTTCAGCGGGATCGTCTGGCTGGTGATCGTCGTCGTGCTCGCCGGACTCGTGTGGTACTTCCTCAACGGCACCAATCCGCTGACGTCGTCCGCCGACAGCGCACCGGTCACAGCGGGCTGACCGCGCCGCCGACCGACCGCGCCGCCGACTGAGCGCACTGGTCTCTGCGGACCGACCACTCGACGGTGGTCGGCCCGCAGCCGCGATCAGTCCGGCAGGATCCGGACGGCGCCCTTGTCCGCCGACGACGCCATCGACGCGTACGCGCGCAGGGCGGCCGAGACCTTCCGGTCCCGGTTCGCCGGCCGCCACGGCAGCGGACCCTTCTCCTCCCGGCGGCGGGCCAACTCGTCGTCGTCCACCGCCACCGAGATGGACCGCGTGGCCACGTCGATCGTCACGATGTCGCCGTCACGCACCAGGCCGATCGGGCCGCCCGAGGCGGCCTCGGGCGCGATGTGGCCGATCGACAGCCCCGAGGAACCGCCCGAGAACCGACCGTCGGTGATGAGAGCGCACTTCGTGCCGAGGCCCGCGCCCTTGATGAACGCGGTCGGGTGCAGCATCTCCTGCATCCCCGGGCCCCCGGCCGGTCCCTCGTAGAGCACCACCAGGACCTCGCCGGCCTGCAGCGTCTTGTTGAGGATGACCGACACCGCCTCCTCCTGGGACTCGACCACCCTGGCCGGCCCCGAGAAGTGGAAGTTCTCCTCGGACACGCCCGCGGTCTTGAACACCGACCCGTCGGGGGCGATGTTCCCGCGCAGCACGACGAGGCCGCCCTCGGCGGTCGCCGGGTGCTCCACCGAGTGGATGCAGCCCCCCACCGCGTCGGTGTCGAGCGACTCCCACCGGTTGTCCGTGGAGAAGGGCTCGATCGTGCGCACCCCGCCCGGGGCGGCGTGGAACAGCTCGACGGCCTTCTCGGTGGCCGTGCCACTGCGGATGTCCCAATCGGCGATGTACTGCTCGAGCGACGGCGAGTGCACCGAGTGGACGTCGGTCTGCAAGAGGCCACCGCGGTACAGCTCGCCGAGGATCGCGGGGATGCCGCCGGCCCGGTGGACGTGCTCCATGTAGTAGTCCGAGTTCGGGGCGACCTTGGCCAGGCACGGCACCCGCCCCGAGACCTCCTCGATGTCGTGCAGGTCGAAATCGACCTCGCCCTCCTGGGCGGCGGCGAGGATGTGCAGCACCGTGTTCGTGGAGCCTCCCATCGCGACGTCGAGCGCCATCGCGTTGGTGAAAGCCGACTTGGTGGCCACCGAGCGGGGGAGCACCGAGTCGTCCTCGTCGCGGTAGTAGCGCGTGCACAGGTCCACGATGAGACGACCCGCCTCGGCGAACAGTTCGCGGCGCGCACTGTGTGTGGCCAGCGTCGAGCCGTTGCCCGGCAGGGACAGCCCCAGGGCCTCGGTGAGGCAGTTCATCGAATTGGCGGTGAACATGCCCGAGCAGGACCCGCAGGTCGGGCAGGCCGACCGCTCGATGGCGTCCAGGTTCTCGTCGTCGACGGCGGAGTTCGCCGAGGCGGAGATGGCGGTGATGAGATCGGAACCGGCCTTGACGACGCCGTCGACGACCACCGAGAAGCCCGACTCCATCGGCCCGCCCGAGACGAACACGGTGGGGATGTTCAGCCGCATGGCCGCGTTGAGCATGCCCGGCGTGATCTTGTCGCAGTTGGAGATGCACACCAACGCATCGGCCGTGTGGGCGTTGACCATGTACTCCACCGAGTCCGCGATGATCTCGCGGCTCGGCAGCGAGTACAGCATCCCGGCGTGCCCCATGGCGATGCCGTCGTCGACCGCGATGGTGTGGAACTCACGCGCCACGCCGCCCGCCGCCGCGATCTGTTCCGCGACGATCTCGCCCACGTTCTTCAGGTGGACGTGGCCGGGCACGAATTGCGTGTAGGAGTTGGCGATCGCGATGATCGGCTTGCCGAAGTCAGAGTCCGTCATACCGGTCGCACGCCAGAGGGCCCGGGCCCCCGCGGCGTTGCGTCCGGCGGTACTGGTTCGTGACCTCAGGGGCGGCATGGGACCTCGATCCGGTTCGAAGGGGGCGGGCGGCCGGAGGGGCTGCCCCGCGGGGCGTCCCGGACGCGCCGACGGCGGCGCCCCGGACCGGCCGTGACCTCCCCACGATACGCCCCGGTGTGGGTTTACTCTTCTCGCGGTCGGCCGCCCGGCCCGACCGCCCACGACGAGAAGGGGGATGGACTGAGCGACTCCGGCCACACCGGCGGGATCCGGGAGTTCGTCTCGCACTCCGCAGGGGCCGTCGCGGTCGTCTGCGGCCTGTTCTTCGTCCTGGCCTTCATGTACATCGGCGGCACCGCGGATCCGCAGGCCCACGCCCGACACATCCCCGTGGCCGTGGTGAACTCGGACGAGGCGGCGACGCTCGAGACACCGATCGGCCCGCGACGGATCGACGTCGGCACCCGCATCACGGCGGGACTCATCCAGAACAACGACTGGGGCACCGTCCGGTTGCACATGGTGGACCCCGCCACCGCGGAGGCCGGCCTGCGGGACGGAACGTACTTCGGTGCCCTGCGGATACCTGCCGACCTGAGCGAGGGGGTCGTCGGACTGGTCGAGGCGGCCGCGACGGAGGCGGGGCGGAGCGGGCCCGTGCCGGACCGTGCCCGCGTGGAACTCCAGTACTCACCGCGGGTGTCGATCGTCTCCGGCCAGGTGATGAACACGATGGCCGACCGGATGCGCGAGTCGTTCCGGGAGGGCGTGGGACCCGGCCTGCTGGAGGACGCCGAGCTCCTGGCGGAGGCGGAGGGCGGATCGGTGGGTGCGGCGGCCGCGCTCGCGGTCCAGGACCCGATCAGGGTGGACGTCACCGCGTGGAACCCGCTGCCCGAGGGCGTCTCCAACGCGTCGCTGCCGATGTTCTACGCGTTGGTCGTCATCCTGGCCGGGTTCACCGGCGCGATGATCATCTCGGCGCTGTTGGACGCCCGACTCGGGTTCATCCCGCTGGAGATCGGGCCGTTCGCCCATCACGTCCACGTGGCGCCGTTCGGGCGGGTCCAGACCCTCGTGCGGAAGTGGGCGGTCACGCTCGTCACCGCTCCGCTGGTGTCGGTTCTGTGCCTGTGGGTGGCGGACATCCTCGGCATCAGCGGGTATGACCCGTGGCACATGTTCTGGTTCTCGAACCTCGTGATCGTGGCGGTGGGGGTCTGCGCGCACACCATCATCGCCGCGATCGGCAACGCCGGACTGCTGGTCAACCTCGTGCTGTTCGTGGTTCTGGGGATCCCCACCTCCGGCGGGGCGACGCCCACGCAGATGCTGCCGCCCGTCTTCGTCACCATCGGCGACCTGCAGCCGATGCACCAGGCCTATCTCGGCCTGCGCTCGATCATGTTCTTCGACTCGGGCTGGGAGGCCGGGCTCGGTCACGCCGTGTGGGTGCTCGGCGCCTGGACGGTGGGCGGCCTCGTGGTGGGCATCGCGGTCACCCTCGTGTACGAGCGCATGGGGATGCGCCGGCAGGCCGTGGCCGACCGGGTGCCGGCCGGCCGGGGCGGATCAGGGCTGCTCGCGTCCGGGCGCGGCGTAGGGGTCGCGGATGCGGCCCCGGCTGGCGGCGGACAGGCGCGGGAGGTCGTGGAACGACACGCCGCCCATCGGTAGGGAGTCGTCCGAGGTGGTCACGAGCCGGGCGAAGCCCTTCTTCGGGAACATCACGCCCTTCACCTGGTCCCACGGGACCGAGCGCCGGGAGCGCCAGGTCGACAGGTGCACCCCGCGCTCGTCGAGCCGGGTGCGGGTCCTGGCCACCCACCAGGCGAAGCCCACCGGGATCAGCACCAGCCAGCCGAGGGCCAGCGGGTAGGCCGCGACGGGCCAGAGGATCGCCACGACGAGGATGGCGATGACGATGTAGGACATGGGGTTGACGCGGAAGAGGGCGCGGTCGCGCGGGGTCGACTCCGGCACGGGGGCTCTGAATGGGGCGCTCATGATGCCCTCCAGTCTCGCACGGTCCACTATGTGGGATCGGCGTTCCACGAGTTGACGCTACGGACGGCCGGGGCCTAGTCTGGGCCGCGTGAACACCTGGAACGGTCTCGTACTCGGCCGGCGCGTCGGCGCCTGAGCCGCAACCTGGCTTTCCCCCGACGCGCACCCTCGCCGGCCCCATGTGGCCGTCGGGGGTTTTTTGTTGCCAGGTTCCACCGGTCCCACCGGACCGGGTGAGGCGACGAACGACAAGCTCCACGACCAGCATGAAGGATAGTTGAAGTGAGCGCACCAACGGCACAGCCCGGGCCCCGTCCGGGCACAGACCAGAAGGCCCGCCCAGCGGCCCCCGAGCGGATGACGGGCGCGCAGGCCGTCGTCCGGTCCCTCGAGGAGATCGGCACCGAGGTGGTCTTCGGCATTCCCGGCGGGGCGATCCTGCCGGTCTACGACCCGCTCTACGACTCGGCCAAGGTCCGGCACGTGCTCGTCCGGCACGAGCAGGGTGCGGGCCACGCCGCCACCGGTTACGCCCAGGCCACCGGTCGGGTCGGCGTCTGCATGGCGACCTCGGGCCCCGGTGCCACCAACCTGGTGACGCCGCTCGCGGACGCACAGATGGACTCGGTTCCGGTCGTGGCGATCACCGGCCAGGTGGGGACCTCCCTCATCGGCACGGACGGCTTCCAGGAGGCCGACATCTCCGGCATCACGATGCCGATCACCAAGCACAACTTCCTGGTCTCCCACGGCGACGACATCCCGCGGATGATCGCCGAGGCGTTCCACATCGCCCAGACGGGCCGTCCGGGTGCCGTGCTGGTGGACATCCCTAAGGACGTCCTCCAGGGCGAGATGACGTTCTCGTGGCCGCCGGAGATGAAGCTCCCCGGCTACCGGCCCGTCACCAAGCCGCACGGCAAGCAGATCCGCGAGGCCGCCCGGATGATCGCGCGGTCGACGCGACCGGTGCTGTACGTCGGCGGCGGCGTCATCAAGGCGGACGCCTCGGCGGAGCTCATGGCGCTGGCCGAGCTGACGGGCATCCCCGTCGTCACCACGCTCATGGCCCGCGGGGCGTTCCCGGACTCGCACCGGCTGCACTACGGCATGCCCGGCATGCACGGCACGGTCGCCGCGGTCGCCGCACTGCAGCGCTCCGACCTGCTGGTCACGCTCGGGGCGCGCTTCGACGACCGGGTCACGGGGCGCCTCGACACGTTCGCGCCCGACGCGAAGGTCATCCACGCGGACATCGACCCGGCGGAGATCGGCAAGAACCGTGCGGTCGACGTGCCGATCGTCGGCGACATCAAGGAGGTGCTGGTCGAGCTCGTCGAGACGCTCCGCGGTGAGCGGGAGTCCGGGGCGCTGGACGCGCCGTCCGCGTGGGTCGGCGAGCTGGACGAGATCCGGGACGAGTACCCGCTGGGGTACGCGCCGCAGTCGGACGGGTCCCTGTCGCCGGAGTACGTCATCGAGCGCCTCAGCGCGGCCGCCGGCCCCGACGCGGTGTACTGCGCGGGCGTGGGGCAGCACCAGATGTGGGCGGCCCAGTTCGTCAAGTACGAGAAGCCACGCACGTGGCTCAACTCGGGCGGCCTCGGCACCATGGGCTACGCGGTGCCCGCCGCGATGGGCGCCAAGTTCGGCCGTCAGGACGCCGAGGTGTGGGCCATCGACGGCGACGGCTGTTTCCAGATGACCAACCAGGAGCTGGCCACCTGTGCCATCGAGGGTGCGCCGATCAAGGTCGCGCTCATCAACAACGGCAACCTCGGCATGGTCCGGCAGTGGCAGACGCTGTTCTACGAGGAGCGGTACTCGCAGACCGACCTGTCGACGCACTCCATGCACATCCCCGACTTCGTCAAGCTCGGCGAGGCGCTGGGCTGCGTGGCGTTGCGCTGCGAGCGGGCCGAGGACGTGGACGACGTGATCGCCAAGGCGCGCGAGATCAACGACCGGCCGGTGCTCATCGACTTCATCGTGGGCAAGGACGCGCAGGTCTGGCCGATGGTCGCGGCCGGGACGTCCAACGACGAGATCATGGCGGCCCGGGACATCCGGCCGCTGTTCGACGACACCGACTCCGCGGCGGACGAGGCCTCGGAGATCCACGAGATGACCGAGCGCATCGACGCCGCCGTCATCGCCGGCCAGGAGGAGGATCAGTGAGCGCTCGTTCCCACACCCTGAGCGTGCTCGTGGAGGACAAGCCCGGCGTGCTCGCGCGCGTCGCGTCGCTGTTCTCCCGGCGCGGGTTCAACATCGAGTCGCTGGCCGTCGGCCCGACCGAGACCGACGGGTTGTCGCGTATGACGATCGTGGTCAACGTCGAGGACTTCCCGCTCGAGCAGGTGACCAAGCAGCTCAACAAGCTGGTCAACGTCATCAAGATCGTCGAGCAGGACCCGGCCGGTTCGGTGGCCCGCGAGCTCACGCTGGTCAAGGTCCGTGCCGGCGCCACCAACCGCGGGCAGATCGTGGAGATCGCCAGCCTGTTCCGCGCGCACATCGTCGACGTCTCGCCCGAGTCGCTCACGCTCGAGGCGACCGGCACGCCGGACAAGCTCGACGCGCTGCTGCGGATGCTCGACGGCTACGGCATCCGCGAGATCGTCCAGTCCGGGATGGTCGCGCTCGGACGCGGTCCCAAGTCCATCACCACCACTCGATAGTCTCGACCAGTAACCCGGTTTCGACTTACCGATAACAAACGAAGGGAATCCACCATGGCAGTGGAGATGTTCTACGACGATTCGGCGGACCTGTCGCTGATCCAGGGCCGCAAGGTCGCCGTCATCGGCTACGGCTCGCAGGGCCACGCGCACTCGCTGAGCCTGCGCGACTCCGGTGTCGAGGTCGTGATCGGCCTGCGCGAGGGCTCCAAGTCCCGCGAGAAGGCCGAGGAGGCCGGCCTCAAGGTCATGACCGCGTCCGAGGCCGCCAAGTGGGCCGACGTCGTCATGCTGCTCGCCCCCGACACCTCGCAGGCGCAGATCTACGCCGACGACATCGAGCCCAACCTGAACGACGGCGACGCGCTGTTCTTCGGCCACGGCCTCAACATCCACTTCGGCCTCATCAAGCCGGCCGAGAACATCACCATCGCGATGGTCGCGCCGAAGGGCCCCGGCCACCTCGTGCGTCGTCAGTTCGTCGACGGCAAGGGCGTCCCGGCGCTCATCGCCGTGCAGCAGGACCCCAAGGGCGAGGGCGAGGCGCTCGCGCTGTCCTACGCCAAGGCGATCGGCGGCACCCGCGCCGGCGTCATCAAGACCACCTTCAAGGACGAGACCGAGACCGACCTGTTCGGTGAGCAGGCCGTGCTGTGCGGAGGCACCGAGGAGCTCGTCAAGACGGGCTTCGAGGTCATGGTCGAGGCCGGGTACGAGCCCGAGCTGGCCTACTTCGAGGTGCTCCACGAGCTCAAGCTCATCGTGGACCTCATGTACGAGGGCGGCATCGCCCGCATGAACTACTCGGTGTCCGACACCGCGGAGTTCGGCGGCTACCTCTCCGGCCCGCGCGTCATCGACGCCGGCACCAAGGAGCGCATGAAGGAGATCCTCGCGGACATCCAGAACGGCGAGTTCACCAAGCGCCTCGTGGCCAACGTCGAGGGCGGCAACAAGGAGCTCGAGGCGCTGCGCAAGGAGAACGCGGAGCACCCGATCGAGGTCACCGGCCAGAAGCTGCGCGACCTCATGAGCTGGGTCGACCGTCCCATCACGGAGACCGCCTGAGTGTTGCGGAAGCATCTCGTGTGAGGCCCCTGTAGGGTCCACCGGGATCGATTCCCGACAGCTGTAGGAGGACCGCCGTGCGTCACATCAACCGAGGTGTGGGTGCGGCGGTCCTCGCCATTTCCCTGGCCGCCACGACGGTGGCCTGTGGGTCGCCGGAGGACGGTGACGCCCCCGGGATGCGGGCGGTGGAGGCGGACGGGGTCCGGATCGCCGCCGACGCCGACGGCTCGGGTGTGGAGGCCACGCGACTGCTGGTGGAGTCCGCGCCGGTGGTCGTGGTGGCCGCGCCGGACGAGGCCGCCCAGGCCACGGCGGCGTCGGTCG
>NZ_KV823823.1:0-668 GCF_001815995.1 Dietzia sp. HMSC21D01
CGATCGCGAGGTCGGGGGCGCACCGGGCGGCGCCCGTGGCCTCCTCCGCCCCGGCGAGTCCCTCGACGGGGCTGCCGCCGTGGACGCAGTCGGTGCGGCCGGCGAGCTCTTGCCGCAGCAACCAGCCCGACGGCGCGCGGGTGTCGTCGGCCCGCTCGGGCAGGGCGATGGTCCGCAGCAGCGGGATGTCCTCGCCGCCGGCGGCGAGCCCGATCTCGGAGACCTCGAAGTACGTGCCGCGGCCTCCGTCGGCGACGCCGGTGACCGTGACCCGGACCTGCTCGGTGGGGCCGGGCGGCAGGACGACGGTCGTCTCCTCGTCGGCGCGCGGGTAGACCGTGGTGGTGCCCGTGTCGGTGCGGACCTCGAGCGCGGTGACCTGCGGGCCGACGGCCGGCGCGGGGACCGTCAGCCGCAGGACCGCGCGGTCGACGGGCTCGGTCAGGTCGATGGCGATCCACTCGCCGAAAGCCGAACCGTATCCGCCGGAGCGCCACGCGGTGTCCGGGTCGCCGTCCACGGCCGCGGCCACGGAGTGTGAGGGCCGCACGGGGCCGGTCTGTGCGGAGTCGGCCGCCGAGGACGACACGCTCACCCTGGCGTCCCGCCAGCGGGCCCGGGTGCGCGATGGCTCGTCGCCGGCGACGCTCGCCGAGTAGTCGGGGACC
>NZ_KV823824.1:0-518 GCF_001815995.1 Dietzia sp. HMSC21D01
AGGCGAGGCGGCCGAGGTGGTCGGCCGAGGAGCGGATCCGCGCCGCGACGCGCCGGGCCGCGTCGGCGTCGGGGGTGTCGGCGAGGAGGTGGGGGAGGTCGCCGCGCAGCGTGGCCGCGCAGGACGGTTCGACGACGACGACGGGCACTTCCGCCCCGTCCGGCCCGCGGATCGCGTCGAGGTGACGCGTGGTCGCGCGCATGGTGCGTCGGGCGGCGTCCAGTCGGCCGGTCGTGACGTGGGTGAGGCCGCAGCAGTGGCCGGCCGAGCAGGCGACGGAGGTGTGCGAGCCGCCCAGGACGCGGGCGGCGGCGCCGGCGACGTGCGGGCGCAGTCCCCGGGTGAACGAGTCGAGGAACAGCACGACCTCGGCCGAGGTCCGCGCAACCGCCCGGCCGCCCGAACCGGCGACCGCGCCCGTACCGGCAGCGGATCCCTTGCCCGATCGCCGGGCCAGGTCGCGCACGTGCCACACGCTGGCCGGGACCCGGGCGAGCTCGTCGCGGAGCTGCCGGGCC
>NZ_KV823825.1:0-510 GCF_001815995.1 Dietzia sp. HMSC21D01
CGGCGGGGGCCGAGAGGGGCGACGACGACGAGGTCCGCGCCCTCCTGAGCCCCGCCGCCGACAGGATCGCGCGACTGACCGAAATCGCGGGCGCCCTGGCGGACGGCACGCTGTCCGAAGCGTCGGCCGGCGAGGCGGCCCGCGCGGTGGCCGCGTCCCAACCGCACCGAGGCATCCGATGACCGGGGCACTGCCCGAGAACCCGCCGCCGGCCCGGGTCGTCGCGCTGCTCGAGCTGGCCGCCGCCCTCCTGGCGACGCGAGACGCCCTCGCGACCGCCCGCGACGCCCTGCTCACCGCACCGACCCGATCCCCCGCGCTCGACGCCCTCGCCGACGCGATCGACGGCGAGGCCCGCGGCCTCGACGAACAGCTTGCCGGCGTCTACCGGCTGGTCGAACTCGCCGAGGACTCCGTCGACGACCTCGACGGCCCGGATCCCCTGCCCGCGCCGCAGCGCGCCCGGCAGCGCGAGCGGCTGGACCGGGCCCGGCACAACGCGCTCGCCGA
>NZ_KV823826.1:0-12202 GCF_001815995.1 Dietzia sp. HMSC21D01
CACACCGTAGCCCCAAAACAGGGCCCGACCGGCCATTACGTTAACGCCGATAACTTATCTTATGTAAAGCTGTAGTTTGCGTATCGCATCAGATGAATCATTCGCCGAACCTTGAGCAGCCCCTCGTGCGCAGCTTCAGGGTCGGTCCCTACCTGCAGAATCATCTTCTCGGGGCGACGTCACCGTACAGACGCAGCCCGGACGCCGCGCCTGTAGGAGGCCTCATCGTACACCTCGACACGTTCTTGACCTGCATGAATCATCATTCCGCCTCATCTGATGCATCATTGAATCAGCAGGTGAAAGGGACTACCGAAGGCTTGCGATGCGCTTGGGCGGTCGCCCCTGCCAGCGCTTCGGGACGCGAACACGGCCGGAGCTGATACGCAGACCTTCCGCCAAACGATGCCGAGGTGCGCATACCGCGAACTCGACCCGTCCCGAACAGCTGACACGTCTGTCCACTATTGGCGATTCGCTGGACGAGGGCGCGGAATGACCGCGATTCGATATTGTGTCTTGGCGCGGGCTGCCCCGATCGCGCGGGTGCACACCGCGTCCCTGGCGGGCGATGACCCGGCCATCATGCTCACCGCGCCCATCCCGGCCACGGCCGAGGCCCTGCAGAAGTCCGGTCTGTCGCTCGACGACATCGGGCCCGGCGGGCCGGCTTCGGATCCGGCTTTGGCTTTGGCTTCCCCTCGACGATGTTCTCCGAATCCGTCGACTCCACCCGAAAAATTCCAGCCAAACTCGCCCAACCGAGTCCGCATCCTCCCGCGGCTGCCGATCAGCGCCTCTCCCCCGCCGCCACCCGAACGGCCGGGCTATCTCACCACCGGTCGGCGACACCCCGAGCCCGTATTGATTCTGTCCGAACTCGACACGACGATCGGCGAGTTCATCAGCGACAAGTATCACCACCGCACCCACCCGGAGATCTACGAGAGTCCGCACCGGGCCTGGCTCGGTGACGGGTGACTTTCTGGTACTTGACTTTACTGTAACGTAAAGCGGTATGGTGTGGCCCATGACACAGATAGAGCTGCCTCCCGTGATGGAGGTCACCTCGCTCCGGGTGCAATTCAGCGGAATTGTCGCCGTGGACGACGTGACCTTCGACGCCCGAGCCGGGCAGGTTCTCGGGCTCATCGGCCCCAACGGCGCGGGCAAGACCACGACCTTCAACGCGATCACCGGGATGGTCCCGTCCACGGGGACCATCGCCTTCAACGGGACCGAGATCTCAGGAATGCGAACCGAGCAGATCGCCCGACTCGGCATCGCCCGAACCTTCCAACACGCGGCCGTCGTCCCCGAGTTCACTGTCCGCGACAACGTCCTCATCGGCGCCCACCGGCATGGCCGCTTCGGCTGGATCCGCAGCGGGCTCCGCCTCGGTTCCGCGAAGGAGGCCCGTGAGGCAGCCGAGCGCGCCGACAGTGCCATCGAGAGGCTGGGCCTGCAGTCCATCGCCGATCGCACCTGCTCCGAACTGGGACTGCCCAACCTCAAGCAGGTCGAGCTGGCCCGGGCCATCGCCTTCGAACCGCGCGTCCTCCTGCTGGACGAACCGGCCAACGGGCTCACCCACTCCGAGGTCGACGAGCTCGCCGAGAAGATCGCCGGCCTGCACCGCGACAGCGACCTGTGCATCGTCCTGGTGGAGCACCACATGGGGCTCATCCGCGCCGTGTCGGACAAGCTCGTCGTCCTCAACTTCGGTTCCGTCCTGGCCCAGGGCGAGCCGAACGAGGTCTTGAGCCGAGCCGACGTCGTCGAGGCCTACCTGGGGGTGGGAGCGGCATGAGTGCACTCCTCGACGTCCGCGGCCTGAACGCGTCGTACGGAGCCATCCGGGTCCTCCACGGTGTCGACCTCAGGGTCGCCCCCGGGGCCATCACGCTTCTGCTCGGCGCCAACGGCGCCGGTAAGACCACGACGCTCCGCGCCATCAGTGGGACCGTCAAGGCCACCGGCTCCATCAAGTTCGAGGGCAAGGAGATCCTCGGCCGTTCGCCGTCCACAATCGCTCGCGCCGGCATCGCCCATGTCCCGCAGGGGCGCGGCACCTTCGCGGAGCTGTCGGTCCACGAGAACCTTCAGACCGGCGCGATCTTCCGCAAGGACCGAGCCGCCGCGACCAAGGAGATCGACCACTGGTTCGAACGGTTCCCCGTCCTGGGCAAGCGGCGCAGTCAGCCCGCCGGGTTGCTCAGTGGCGGCGAGCAACAGATGCTCGCCATCGCCAGGGCCATGCTCAGCGCCCCTAAGCTCCTCATGCTCGACGAGCCATCACTCGGCCTCGCGCCCAAGATCGTCCGCGAGATCCTCCAGTTTTTCGGGGAGATCAACCGGGAGTCAGGCATGGCGATTCTCGTTGTGGAACAGAACGCAGAACTCGCCCTCGAGTTCGCTCACCACGGGTTCGTCCTGGAAGTCGGACGAACCGCCCTCGCCGGTACGGCCGAGGAGCTCAGCGGTAACCCGGCCGTCCAGCAGGCCTACCTCGGAGGGGAAATCGCCAAATGAACGCCATTTTTAACGCCGACTACTTCCAACTCAACATCGTCCTGCAGAGCCTGATCAACGGCTTGTCCAACGGCGTCCTGTACGCCTTCCTCGCACTCGCCCTGGTCTTCATCTTCAAGACCTCCAATCAGCTGAACTTCGCCCAGGGCGAGATGTCGATGGTCGGGGCGTTCGTCGTCTTCACCATCTCCAGTCTCCTCGGCGTGAACGTGTGGGTCGCGATGCTGCTCGCCATGGTGGTGATGTTCCTCATCGGTGCCCTGGCCTGGCGGTTCCTGCTCAAACCGGTGCCACAAACCAGCTCCTACGCCCCGTTGATCGTGCTTCTGGGCCTCTTCCTCCTCTTCAACGCCGGAGCTGCGGCGATCTGGGGTACCGGCACCGAGCGGGGACTATCCCCGCTACCCAACGGCCTCGGTGACCAAGTCGAACTCCTCACCGGCGTCCCGGTCGTCCACATCACCTACTTCACGCTCGGCGGCATCGCCCTGCTGTTGGTGACCTTCACTGCGATCGAGCTGTGGCTGAACAAGACCAGGATGGGCCTGGCATACCGAGCGGTGACCTCCAACCCTGAATCGGCCACCTACCTCGGCATCAGCCGCACCCAGCTCCTCACCATCGGCTGGGGCCTCGCCGCCGCCATCGGCGTATTCGTGGGCGTGTTGTTCTCTCAGCAGGCTGGCATCCTCCACAACAACCTGCTGATCAACGGCCTACTCTTCGGATTCGCTGCAGCGGCACTTGGTGGATTCGACAGTCTGCCCGGCGCCCTTATCGGCGGCCTGGTGGTGGGGCTGCTCGAAGCGACCGTCCCCAGCGCCATCAACTTCCTCGGCCCGGAACTCAACGTCGCCGTCGCTCTGGCAGTGATCTTCCTCGTCCTCGTCCTCAAGCCCAGCGGTCTCCTCGGATCAGCAAAGGTGGTCAGACCATGAATTCCACGGCAACAGCGCCCGCACCACACGCGGGTGCGACCGGCGCCGCCCCCGTGCCGGCCCCGCAGTCCAGGACCAACAGACTCCGTGCCCTCGCGCGTCGGCCGTTCGTCACCGCCGGTCTGCTCGCAGTGGTGGCCGTCGCCATCGCATTCGCCCGTCCCGACTTCGAGTTGATCAGCTTCTCCAAGGCGGTCGTGTACGCCGTGGCGATCCTTGGACTGTCCGTGGTCGTCGGATTCAGCGGTCAGCTCTCCCTCGCCCAGGGCGCTTTCGTCGGACTCGGCGCCTACACAGGCGCGATCCTCGTCGCCGACTACAACTGGCCCATCTTGGCGACCATCCCGGTGGCCGCGGTGCTGGGCTTTCTGGCCGGCTGTCTACTCGGCCTGCCTGCGCTCCGCGTCAAGGGACACTACCTCGCCACCATGACGCTCGGACTCGCCATCGTGTTCCCGATGATCATCAAGCGATACTCGGACTTCACCGGCGGAGCCAACGGCAAGTTGGCCCGCGTCGACCTGGCGGCGCCCGAGTGGCTCGCCCTCACAAACACCCAGTTCCGCTTCCTCGTCATCTGTGCGATCGCCGGGCTGTGCTTCCTGTTCGTCTCCAACATCGCCCGCTCGCGTGTCGGCCGGGCGATGGCGCTCATCCGCTCCAACGAGTCCGCCGCGCTGAGCAACGGCATCGCCGTTCGCAAGCAGCGAGTCCTGGCCTTCGGTTATGCCGGCCTGCTCGGTGCCGTTGCCGGGCCGCTACTCATCATGGTTCTCGAGGTGGCGGGGCCGGACGACTACGCCCTGCTGTTCACGATCCTGCTCACCACCGGACTCATCGTGGGCGGCGTCAACAGTCTGTGGGGCGCGCTCATCGGCGGCGGCGTCATCGCCTTCCTCCCGTCCTTCACAGCGGACGTGGTCGGCGGGCCGCAGGCCAACATCCTCTACGCGATCGTCCTGATCGCGATGGTCTTCCTCCTACCTGGCGGGTTGGCATCGCTGCCGGCAGCGGTCCCCGGCTGGATCGCCAGGTACCGCGAGCGCGGATCCGCGCGCACCTCCAGAACGGCCGCCCAGGCCTCCGATACCTCTACCTCCCCGACACCCACAACCCAGGAGTGATGATGAAGAGCTTCACCAAGATGATCGCAATGTGCGCGGTCGGCGCCCTCGCCATGACCGGCTGCGCCCGCGGCGACTCCAGCTCCGAAGGCGGCACCGCCAGCGGACCGGTGCCCGCGGACTCCTGCCCGGCCGACGCCCTGGCCGCCGTGCTGGACGGCGAGCCGATCAAGATCGGCGTAAGCCTGGCGCAGTCCGGGCCGCTGGCCGTGGTCAACAACATCGCGCAGGCGATCGACGCGGTGTTCAAGGAGGCCAACGAGGCCGGCGGCGTCGAGGGACACCCCCTCGAACTAGTGGTCAAGGATGACGCCTTCGAAACCGCCCGCGCGGTCACCAACGTCCGGGAGCTCATCGACAGCGAACAGGTCACCGCGATGGTGGCACAGGTCGGAACCCCCCTGGTCGCCGCCACACAGCCGTTCGCTGAGGAGAGCTGCACCCCGCAGCTTTGGACCGCCACTGGTGTGTCCGACATCGCGGCCAACCCCGAGGCCCACCCCTTCACCACGGCCAACCTCATGCCGTACGAGACCGAAGCCGCGCTGTGGATCCGCTCGCTCACCGAGAGCGGCCGTGACGGCGGACGGATCGTTCTTGTGACCACGGACGACGACCGTGCAAAGGTGTTCGAGCAGGGCGTCCGCGACGCCGTCGAGGGAACGAACTTCGAACTGGTCGGCACCGAGCAGGTCGCCGCAGCCGCCCCGAGCGTCACTGCACAGATCAATGGGGCTATGGCGCAGAACCCGGATGTCGTCCTCCTGGGTACCAACACCACCGCATGCCCGCCGCTGATCACCGGTCTGCGCCGAGCCGACTTCGGTGGCCAGATCATCGTCAACAACACCTGCGCAGCCATGAAGTCCAACTTCATGCCCATCGGCGCCACCGCGAACGGCGTCCAGGTGCTCACCGTGACCGACGACCCCGCCAACCCGGTGACGGCCGAGGACCCGGAGATGCTCCAGTACCGCGAGACGCTAGGCAAGTTCGCTCCGCAGGCCGACGTCGACAGCTCCTACACTGCCGGCGGCTACCAGATCGGCAAGCTCATGCTCGACGTGCTCGAGCAGGCCGCCGGCCTGGATGGCGGCCTCAACCGGGTCAATGTCATGAACGCGGCCTGGACGATTGACACCGAGATCCCGATCGGTCCGGACGGCGCCAAGACCTCGCTCGACTGGGTGAACGATCCCAACTGGCGCGACGAGGTCCAGCTCATGGAGTACCAGCACGGGGAGGGCCTGAAGTCGGTCGTGGATGTTATATCCATCAACTGACAGCCTCTGAACCACCCTGAAAGGACCCACGACAGTGACTCAACAGACCCAGCCCGGTCGGCCCCGGAACGTCTCCACCGATGACGCGATACTGGAAGCCGCCGCGCTGCGGCTGAGCCGTGACGGCTACGAGCGCACCTCGATCGACCTGGTGGCCCGTGACGCCGGCGTGACCCGGCCCACGGTCTACCGGCGGTGGCCATCGAAGGACGAGTTGGTCATCGCCGCGGTCGCCAACCAGATCAAAGGCTCGGTCCACGAGCCCACGGGAGACCTGCGCCGCGACCTCATGGACCAGGCCGAGTCGCTGGTCGAACGCTGGTCGAGCAACCACTACGTCGGGATGCTCGGCACCGCGATCGTCGAACGCCGACACCACCCTGCGATCTACGAGCAACTGCTGGAGAAGCTCGTCGAACCTCGCCGTCGGCAGATGCGCGACATCCTCGAGACCGCTCAGACCAATGGACAGGCCCGCCCGGACCTCGACATCGAGGTCATCGTCGCCATGTTCGTCGGCTCGTTCTACGCCATGACCATCGCCGGTCGCTGGGAGGAGGGCGAGAACTGGGCCACCAGGCTCACCGACACCATCCTCGCCGTCATCGCCCCTCCCGAACCCCCTCACGAGTAAGCACCGTTTCGGCCCGGATCGGGCCCGAAGGAGAGCAGTACCATGTTCGAAGTCAACGACACCGTCTACATCGATGTCCCCGACGACGAGTCCATCGACAATCCGTGGCTCAAGGGACCCTGGCGCCCCCAGGGCCGCGAGTACGCGGTGAGCAGCGACGAGCTCGAGGTGATCGGCACGATCCCCAAAGACCTTGACGGACTCTACGTGCGCAACACCCACAACCAGGCGCTGCTGCCCAAGGGCGTCTACCACCCGTTCGACGGCGACGGGATGCTCCACGCGGTCCGGTTCCGCGACGGCAAGGCCGAGTACCGCAACGCGTTCGTGCGCACCACAGGCTTCCTCGCCGAGCAGGGCGCCAAGAAGTCCCTCTGGCCCGGCATCATGGAGCCGGAGAAGTACGAGCGTCGCGGCTGGGGATCGATGGGCGCGATGAAGGACAACGCCGGCACCGACGTCAAGGCGCACGCCGGCAAGCTCTACGCCACAATGTCCCAGGGTTCGGAGCCGTGGACCCTCAGCCCCACCACCCTCGAAACACTAGGTCCCAATACCAACTGGGCCAAGTTCGTCCCGGGCGGTATGGCCTCGCATTACAAGGTCGACAACTCGACCGGCGACATGATCTTCTTCAACTTCGCCGAGAAGCCGCCGTACCTAAACTACGGCGTGGTGAACAAGGAGGACAACCTCGTCCACTTCGTACCGATCGATCTGCCGGGCGCCCGCTGGCCCCACGACATCGGCATGACCGAGAACTACTCGGTCCTGCACGACCTGCCGTACTTCTTCGACGCCGACCTGCTGGAGAAGGGCATCCGCCGCGGCAAATTCCACAACGACATCCCGGCGCGGTTCGGCATCATCCCCCGCTTCGGCCGCAGCGAGGACGTCCGCTGGTTCGAGGCCAAGCCGGCCTGGATCATGCACCTGGCCAACTGTTACGAACAGGGCGACTGGATCATCCAGGACGGCTGCATCTGGCCCGAACTGGTCAAGCCCCCGGTGGGCGGCACCGAGGCGCACGACATCTACGCACGCATCAAGCGCAACGTCGACGCCACAGCCACCGGCTCGCACATGTACCGGTGGATGTTCAACCTCAAGACGGGCGAGGTGCGGGAATTCCCGCTGGACGACGAGGTCACGGAGTTCCCCGTCATCTCCAACGACGTCCAGGGCCTGCCCTACCGCTACAGCTACAACGCCACGTTCCTGCCTGGAGAGTGGCTGCTCACCGGCCTCAAGCGCTACGACATGACGGAGGACAAGACCACCCGCCTCGAGTTCGGCGAGGGCCGCTTCGGCAGCGAGCCGGCCATCGCGCGGGGGCTTGACGCGACCGATCGCGAGGACGACGGCTACGGAATCACCTTTGTCACCGACATGGTCGAGGACCGATCGGAGGCGGTGATCTTCCGGCTCGACGACATGGAGTCGGGGCCGATCTGCCGGATCATCCTGCCCGAGCGGATCTCGGTGGGCACCCACGCCTGCTGGGTCGAAGGCGACCGCATCGAGGGCGAAGGGCGGGCGCTGGCCGTATGACCACCATCGTCTTTCTCCCCGGCCTCCACAACGACTCCCTAGTGTGGGACCCCGTGCGCCGCGCACTGCCCGAGCGCTTCGAGACGGTCGCCGCTGATCTGCCCGCCGTGCCGGACCTCGACGCGCTGGTCGACTCCGTGGCCGAGCAGGTGCCGCCCGCGTCCGTGGTTGTGGGGCACTCCTTCGGCGGCGTCGTCGCCATGCGACTCGCCGAGCGCCATCCGTCCCTGGTCGCGGGGCTCGCCCTGGTCAACAGTCCTGACGACGCGGAGGACGCGGACTCGGCGGCCCAGCGCGTGCAGCGGGCTGCCGATCTTTCCGACGAGCAGTACGAACAGCTCGCCGTGGGCCGGATGAACCTGGTGTTCCACGGTGAGCGTGCCGATGACCCGGCGGTCCGCGAGGAGCGGCTGCGCGGGGCCCGCGCATACGGCCCGCAGCGGTTCGCCGCCCACGCGGTGGCTTTGGGCCAGCGGCCGGACCGCGCACAGTTCCTCGCCGGACTCGACGTGCCGGTGCTGGTGGTGACCGCCGAGCACGATCAGGTCGTACCGACCGAGCGCCAGCGGGAATGGGCCCGGTCCAACGACGTCGAGTACGTCGAGGTCCCCGACACCGCGCACATGCTGCCGTCGGAGGAGCCGGGCCTGGTCGCGGACGCGATCAGCGACTGGTGGCGTCGCGCCGAGGCCGGTCGCGGACTGGTGGCGACCGCACTGCCCGAGGGGCCGCTGCCGGACTACGAGGTCGCAGGCAGCGGGGACACCACCCTGTTCCTGCTGCACGGCGCGTACGGCGACCGCTACTACTTCGAGGACTCGATCCGCCGCTGGACGGATGCGGGCCTGCGGGTGGTGGCGTGGACCTGCCCCGGTTACGGCGCCGGCGAGGAGGTCCCCGCCGGCTACGGCGTCCCGCTGCTCGCCGAGTACGCGGCGCGGCTGGTCCTGGCCGAGAAGACCCGGCACAACATCCTGCTGGGTCACTCCATGGGCGGCCTCATCGGCCCGCGCGTGCCGGCGCTGGTCGGCGACGCCCTGGACGGGCTCATCCTGTCCGCAGCGTCCCCCGGCTTCACCAACCGGACCGAGGAGGACAAGGCCAAGTACCTCGAGGAACGGGTCGAGCCCATCACGAAGGGCGGCCTCACCGTCCCCGAGTACGCCACCGGGCTGCTGACCTCGATGATGGCCCCCGGCGCGTCGGGGGCTCAGGTCGACAAGGTCTTCGAGGTGGTGTCCGCCATGAGAACCGAGGCGTTCCTGGCGTCGATGCAGGCGATCACGGAATACAACTCCGTGCCGTCACTGAAAACCCTGTCGCTGCCCACGATCATGCTGCCGGGAACTCACGATCCCGCGTGCAAGGCCGAGGGCATGCGCCGCATGCGCGACATGGTCGACGCAGCCCGTTACCACGAGTTCGCCGACGCCGGCCACTACGCCTTCGCCGAATCTCCCGCGGAGTATCACGAGGTCACCATGTCGTTCATCCGCGAGGTCGTGCCCGCCTCCGGCGCGGAAGAAGGACAGTGACGTGACCGATCTGCTGAACACCTCTGAGGCGACGGAGCGTCTGGCCACGGCTGCGCTGCCGGAGTCGCTCACGGTGATCGACGGCGATTTCGTCGACGGGGCCGGAGAGCAGTTCACCGTCACCTCGCCGGTGAACGGCGCTGTGCTGGGCACGCCCCGCGCAACCAGCCCGGCACAGGTCGCAGCGGCGACCCGGGCGGCTCGCGCGGCGCAGGCCGGGTGGGCCGCCACCTCCGCCGATGACCGTTCCCGCATGCTCATGCGGTTGGGCATGGCACTGATCGGGGATCTCGACCGGCTCGCGCACCTCATCACCCTCGACAACGGCAAAACCTATGGTGAGGCCGTGCTGGACGTGTATGCCGCAGCCGGGCTCCTGGAGTCCGCGGCCGGCTGGGCCACCCGGGTCAAGGGCACCACCATGGTCGAGGGCAGTGGCCTCGAGCGCCTGACGTGGCGCGACCCGGTGGGCGTGGTCGGAATCTTCATGCCCTTCAACGCCCCGCTCATGTTCTCCGCCCTCAAGGCCGGGGCGGCGATCGCGGCCGGCAACACCGTGGTGGTCAAGTCCCCTGACCAGAACCCGTACGCGGCCGCCGCGTTCGCCGAGCACGCGGCCGCCGTGGGCATCCCCGCGGGGGTGATCAACCTCGTCCAGGGCGGCGCAGAGGTCGGGCGCGCACTGGTGGAGGCCGACGAGATCGACATGCTCTCGTTCACCGGCAGCAGCCGGGTCGGCGTGATGGTGGGCGAGGAAGCCGTGCGGCGACACAAGCGGCTCATCCTGGAGCTCGGCGGCAAGTCGGCCAACATCGTCTACGACGACGCCGACCTCGACCAGGCGGTCACGGGCTCACTCGGCGCGATCTTCCGCAACAGCGGCCAACGCTGCTTCTCTGGCTCGCGACTGTTGCTGCAGGACGGTATCCACGAGGAGTTCCTCGGCCGCTACGTGGCGGAGGCCTCCGGGCTGAGAGTGGGTGACCCGTTCGACCCGGCCACCCAGGTAGGCACACTCATCACCCATCGCGACGTCGACCGCGTGCATCAGATCGTCGAGCGGGCACGGGCGCAGGGCGCCACGGTCCTGTGCGGTGGCGAGCCGGTCACCACGCCCGGCGGCGGCGCCCACTATCCGCCCACGGTGATCGACTGCACCGATGTGCCCGACGCCTCCGTGCTCAAAGACGAGGTCTTCGGCCCGGTCGTGGCCGTGCAGATGTTCTCCACCGAGCAGCAGGCGATCGAGCTGGCCAACTCCACCGAGTACGCGCTCGCCGGTGGCTGCTGGACTGGCGACATCGGACGCGCTCTGCGCACCGCCCGCGCGGTGGACGCCGGGATGTTCTGGATCAACTCGTACGCCGTGCACGGTGGCGTGGAGACCACCATCGGCGGACGGCGGGCCTCCGGGTTCGGCCAGGAGATGGGCGAGGAAGGCTTCCTCGCCTACACCAACGTCAAGAGCGTGCTGATCGATGCGCACGGCCCCAGTGCCAAGGAGATGTGAGATGAGCCAGTACCGCAAGGCGCGCGGCGCCGTGGTGACCTCGGCCGGCGGGCCCGTTCAGGTCGTCCCCATCGAAGTGCCCGAGCCCATCGGCACCGAAGTGCTGATCGCGGTCGAGGCGTGCGGGCTGTGCCACAGCGACCTGCACTACATCGACGGGAGCTCCGGAACGGACTTTCCCTACCTGCTCGGACACGAGATCGTCGGCCACATCGATTCCGTGGGACCCCAGGTCACCGGGCTGGAACCCGGGCAGCGTGTCGTCGTCGCCCTCATGGCCCCGTGCGGTGAGTGCGACCAGTGCCGTCGCGGCCGCGCGTTGTCGTGCGTCAACAAGATCCGGCCAGCCCGGTCGGCGCGACTGGAAACGGGCGAGACGCTCACCTCCGTGTTGGCCGCGGGCGGCCTGGCCACGCACGTCACGGTCGAGGCGCAGCACGTCTCCCCCATCACCGAGGCCCTCCCCGACGAGCAGGCCGCGTTGCTCGGATGCGGCATCCCGACCGGCTACGGGGCTGTACACAACACGGCCGGCGTGGTCGAAGGCGACGCCGTGGCGGTGATCGGCTCCGGGGGCGTGGGGCTGGCCGCCATCGGAGCGGCCAAGGCGGCCGGCGCTGGGCGGATCCTCGCGCTGGATCTCAACCCGGACAAGCTGGAGGAGGCCAAGTCCTTCGGGGCGACCGAGGTGCACGTACCCGGCCGGGGCGATCTGCCCACCGGATTCGACACGGTCATCGACGCCGTCGGCGGCGCGGCCACCCTGCGCACGGCGATCTCCCTGGCCGGTAGCGGCGCGCGCGTGATCCTCTCGGGGGCGCCCACGCAGACCGAGGTCGCCGACTACGGCATGCGCGAAGTCTTCCTCAAACGCCTGCGGATCGAGATCTCGCACTGGGGCGACTGCCTACCCGAGCGTGACCTCGCGGCCATCACCGCGCAGGTCGAGGACGGGTCGTTCCCCATCGCCCGGTACGTCAGCGAAGTCGTGCCACTCGACGACTGCGCGGCCGCCTACGAACGGCTGCGCGAAGGCAAAGTCCTTCGCTCGGTGATCCAGATCAGCTAGGAGACTGCTGAACAAAGTGCGTGTAC
>NZ_KV823827.1:0-1584 GCF_001815995.1 Dietzia sp. HMSC21D01
GCGTATCGGTGATGTCATCAGCCTTGTGCCTGTGTTCATCACCGAGCGCGATCCACGCGCCCCCGGCGCTTTCACTGCCCCCGTCACTGTTCGCCCGCGGTGGGGGCACGCCCCGCAGCCCCATCCTTACAACGACGCGACACTGCTCTGGCATTTCGAAGTGCTCGGCGACGGCTGGACCGCCTACTGGTCGCACGATCGCCCGGTGAGCGGGCGAATCCACCTCACCGGGCGTCTGATTCCCGATTTCGTGCGAGCGGTGGCAGGTCACCCCGGCGTGATGACCGGCAAGATACGGCGACTGCAACTAGTGGAGGAACAGTTCCGGGCCACTGATGCCGGACCCCGCCCAATCACCGGCACCGCCCAACTACGCGACCTGGGCCCGTCACCCGATCGCTACTGGCCAAACTGGAGGCGGATCTATACCAACGACGATCCGGTCCAAGAAACAGGCGTCCTGGTGGATCTCGACCTCGATGCCGTCCCCGATGACGTGACCGACTTCGAGGCCGGGGCAGTAACTGTCACCGGCACCGACGTGTGGGTCATGGATCGGGCCAATCCCCTACTTCTGCACGTGGATACCTCCCACTCCCCACCTCAGGTCGTGGAATACCTCCTACCACTGTCGATCGAACCACCACCAGACAAGTGGTCGCGCAGGGTCCATGCTGACCGCGACGGGTGCTGGATCACCTCCCCGGAGGAGATCGTGCGCTGCGCCCGACTCGGCCCAACCGAGCTGAGTGTGCACCGTGTGACCACCGAAGGCGGGGACTACACGATCGACTACGAGGGCCGCCTGTTCGTATGCACCTACCCACACCACTCGGTTCACGACCATCCCCAGTACGGATTCGTGCACATCGACCCAGACCAATATCCGGTGCGTGAACTCATCGACGGCGACCTAATCCCAGTCTTGGACGACTCAATCACTGCCATTGTGCAATCCCACAGGCGGCGAGCCGACCGAGTCGAGACCGCAGACGGAACCAAGTGGATCGCCGACGCCACCCTGACAGCTGAACTACCCGAGGGAACCGTTCACACCATCGACCTGGATCCCCGAACGCCGGGCCAGGTGCAGTGGATCCGCGAGGACCCGTCCCAGGATCCGGCGTTCATGGACCTTCCCCCGGAATCTGCCCCACACCCACGAGAAAACCCTCAAGCCGGGCGCATACTGCGAGCTAGGCGACGCTAGCGCTACGTTGCCCCAGTCGCTAGTTTCAAACGCCGCTAACCGGACGTTATGACAAGTAAAAGGTGTCGAGGTGTCGATTGTGCGAACTCGACACCTCCCCGAATGGCTCGCAGCTCGTTCGAACTCGGGCTGCGCCTGACCTGCGAGCAGGTGCGCATCGCGCAGATGATCCGAGGTCTGTCCGACATGGCGAACCCGGGCCGCAGACAGTATGCGAACTACTGCTCTGACCTGCGGTCCTTCATCAGGATTCGCATTTCCTGCGACACATTCGCAAATTCTGCGAAGCACATAAAAATCAGCCGGAACCCAAACCCGCCCCCACTCCCAGGGTCGGCGTAAAGGGGCGCTTCCGGATTTAGAGTGCGTTGATC
>NZ_KV823828.1:0-752 GCF_001815995.1 Dietzia sp. HMSC21D01
CCCACCGGACTCGAGCGCCGCCAGCCGGTCAGCCGCGCGCCCGCCCGGCCACACCAGCAGCGCGACGGCCACCAGCACCAGCGCGGCCGTCATCGGACGCGCTCCGCGAGCATCGCGTCGAGGGCCGCACGACCGGGCACGTCTCCCCCGTCGGCACGCCAGGCCGGGTCCACCACGATCCCCTGTGCCTCGCGGCGCACCACCCCGATCGAGTCGACGCCGCGCATCCCGTCGGGCAGGCGGCGCATGCCCACCACGACCCGCAGCGACGCGGCAACCTGGGCGGACAGCGCGGCGCGATCCAGACCGCCGAGGGCACCGAGCGCCTCCAGTCGCGCGGGCAGCTCGGTCGGCGAGTTGGCGTGGACCGTGCCCGCGCTCCCGTCGTGGCCGGTGTTGAGGGCGGCGAGCAGGTCGGCGACCTCGCCGCCGCGGACCTCGCCCACGGCGATGCGGTCGGGCCGCATGCGCAGCGCCTGCCGGACGAGGTCGGCCATCGTCACCTCGCCGGCGCCCTCGACGTTGCCGTGCCGCACCACGAGCCTGACGACGTGCGGGTGCGCGGGTCGCAGCTCGGGCGAGTCCTCGACACACAGCAGCCGCTCCGAGTCCGGGACCAGCCCCAGCAGCGCGGCGAGCAGTGTGGTCTTGCCGGAACCGGTGCCGCCCACGACGAGGTAGCCGACCCGGGCCGCGACGAGCGCGCGGAGCAGCGGCTCGGCGTCGTCGGGGACGGTGCCCGCGGCCACGAG
>NZ_KV823829.1:0-588 GCF_001815995.1 Dietzia sp. HMSC21D01
TCCCCGGCGTCGGTGGCCTCGACGCCTCGGCGCGTGGCGGTGAGGCGCAGGCCGTCGGCGGTGACCAGGCGCAGCGCCTCGACGTGGTCGGCGGTCCGGCCGTGACGCACGGAGTGGTTCCCGCACGCGTCGTTGCCGATCGCCCCGCCCAGGCACGCCCGCGACTGGCTCGAGGGATCGGGGGCGAAGGTCAGTCGCGAGTCGGTCGCGGCGTGAACCGCGGCGCGCAGGGCGGTGAGGACGGTGCCGGCCTCGGCGGTGACCGTCCGCGCAGCCTCGTCTACGGCCAGCACCCGGTGCATGTGCCGCGACAGGTCCAGCACCAGCCCGGTGCCGACGGAGTTGCCGGCCATCGAGGTACCGCCGCCGCGGGCGGTCGCGGGTACGCCGAGGCGGTGGCACACGGCGAGCGCGGTGGCGACCTCGGCCTCCGAGCGGGGGAAGAGCACCGCGGCCGGGGTGACCCGGTAGTTGGAGGCGTCGTAGGAGTACTCGGCGACCCGGCGGCGATCGGCCTCCGGGGCCAAACCCGCGGCGGTGAGCGCGTCGACCAGCTCGTCAACCGTCACCGTGGACCCGCCGGACCCG
>NZ_KV823830.1:0-898 GCF_001815995.1 Dietzia sp. HMSC21D01
GCCCGCAGCCGTGCGCCGGCGGGGCGAGGGCGGCGAGGTCATCGACACGTCGCCGGACCAGGGATCCGGCCACGGCCACGGGCATCTCCTCGCCGGGGACGGGCAGGACGCCCGCCGTAGGCAGCCGGTGGCAGGTGTCGGCGGTGGTCGGTAGGACCCGCTCGGCCACCGCCTCCGCGGCCACGCCGGTCAGCCCCACGGTGGTCACCACGTCCACCACGTCGTCGCGGCCCTCGACGCGCCGCAGGCGGAGCACCTCGGTGACGCGCGCGGCCCGCACGGCGGTGAGCCCGTCGATGACCGCTCGCGGGTCGGCGGACGGGCGCACCACCACCCCGACGCCCGGCCCCGGGTCGCCCTCGGCGTCCAGGTAGAGGCCGGCGAGTCCGGCCGCGTCGAGGACCCGGCACGGCACCCCGTGATGCACCAGCGACCGGCGCAACCGCTCGGTGGCCACCGTGACCACCTGCTCCAGCGAGCCGTCGGCCCGTCCGGCGGGCCCCAGCGCGAGCCGTGCGATGTCGAACCGCAGCAGCAGGTGGACGCGCCGGTGCGAGATCAGGGCGAGCGGGCCGACGAGCGCGTCGTACACCTCGCCGTCGCCACCCGTCGCGGCGCGGCGACCGTCGACCACCACGTCGATCCCCTCGAGGCGCACCCCGCCCTGCTCGAGCTGGCGCGCCACCACCGCCAGCGGGAGGCGGACACCACGATGCGCGGCCGGGTCGTCGCGCCCCACCTCGGTGGTCACGAGCGCGCCAGCCGAGATCTCCACGGCGGTCGTCACCACGCGCTCGCCCTCCACGCATCCGACGGGGGAGCGGTCCGGGGCGACGAGGTCCACCACGTCGACGGGCCGCTGACGCGCGGTCCCCGGGCGCGCCAGCACCGGGCGGCC
>NZ_KV823831.1:0-574 GCF_001815995.1 Dietzia sp. HMSC21D01
CGACCAGCACGGACAGGTCGCGGCCGAGGGCGTCGGTCCCCATCGGGTGCGCGGTCGACGGCGGCAGGTCGGCGGCGAGGTAGTCGGAGGTGGTCATCGCGTCGGGCGCGAGCACCGGCCAGAGCAGCGCGAACACGACGATCGCCGCGAGCATCGCCGCCCCCGCGGCCCGCCGCGCGGCCGGGCCCTCACGCATCGATCCGCACCCTCGGGTCGGCGAGCAGCAGCAGGCAGTCGGCGAGCCACGTGCCGGCGAGCACGGTCAGCGACGCGGCGACGGTCACCGCGGCGAGCAGCGCGAAGTCCGCCCCGAGCGCGGCGTCGACGGTCGCGGCGGCCAGCCCGGGCCACGCGAACACCGTTTCCACGACGAGCGAGCCCACCATCACCTCGGGCACGCGCGCGCCGACCAACGCGATGAGCGGCGCCCACGCCACCGGTGCGACGTGCCCGGTCAGGACGGTCCACTCGGCGAGGCCGCGGGCGCGCGCCTCGGCGACCGGTGGGGAATCGGCGGCCTCGGTGACCGCGCGCCGAAACGCGAGCAGCAGCCACGGCACCTGCCCCGCCGCCA
>NZ_KV823832.1:0-536 GCF_001815995.1 Dietzia sp. HMSC21D01
GGGCGAGTCGACGACCAGCGTCGACAGACGGCCGGGGTGGGCGCTCGCGTAGGCCAGGGCGGTGCGGGCGCCGGTGCCGATCCCCAGAACGGCGAGTCCGGGGACCCCCCATTCCTGCCGGAGCCGTTCGAGGTCCTCGGCGGCGCCCGCGGCGCCGAAGTCCAGTTCGCGGCCCTGGAGCTGGTCGGTGCAGGACTGCGCGGTGTCGGCGAGGGCGCCGCGCACCTCGGGGGAGGTGGGGTCGGTGCCACGGTCCGCCAGCCCGTCGAGTGTGCGCCGGGCGGGGAAGGACAGGCACGCTCCGGCCGCGCCGGACCGGCCCCGATGGTCGACGACGACGAGCGGCCGGGAGTCGGTGAGTTCGGGGCCGGCGGAGGCGAGCCGCGCCGTGAGGCTGTCGGGTGAGGTCTCGGGACCGGCGACGACGACGAGGGGCGCGGCGTCGTCCGGGGTGCCCGTCGCCGTGAGGCGCAGGACGGGCGTGTCCCCGAGCGTCGAGCACTCGACGGTGGCCTCCTCCGGCATCCCGCGGGCCC
>NZ_KV823833.1:0-24428 GCF_001815995.1 Dietzia sp. HMSC21D01
GCGCGCCCCAGCGCGTCCGGGACGCGACCGGCTGAATCGACGGGTACCGGCGTCCGGGCCATCTGTCGGAACCTTCCCGTGAGACGAGAGCGGGCCCCGGTTCCTCGCGGATCCGGGGCCCTTCTACTGTCTCGACACAGTGTGCGCGAGGGGGGACTTGAACCCCCACGTCCGTTAATAGGACACTAGCACCTCAAGCTAGCGCGTCTGCCATTCCGCCACTCGCGCTCGCACACTGCCCGCCTTCGCCGGTTCTGGTCCGGCTTGGCCGTGCGAGGAATGACATTAGCCGATGCCCGGACCCGGGACCAAATCGCGGTCCCGCCGCGGGGCGCGCGGGGCGGTCATCGCTGGTAGACAGGGACGTGACCGGCTGGAGGACCACTCCACACCGTCCGATCGCAGGAGGAGAACGATGACCCAGTTCCGCGTGCCCGACCCGTATGCCGCCCTTCCGGATCTGCCCGCTCTGGAGGTGACCAGCGAGTCGTTCACCGAGGGCGCCACACTGTCGGCCGCGCAGCTCGGCGGGAAGATGGGCGTCGAGGGCGGCCAGGACAAGTCGCCCCAGGTGAGCTGGAGCGCCGGCCCCGAGGGCACCAGGACGTACGTGGTGACGGTGTTCGACCCGGACGCGCCCACGGCGTCGGGTTTCTGGCACTGGTCCGTCGCCAACATCCCCGCGGACGTGACGTCGCTGCCCGAGGGCGCGTGTACGGGTGACGACACCTCGGGCCTGCCGGAGGGCGCCGTCGTGGTGCGCAACGACGCCGGCTTCAAGGGTTTCGTGGGCGCGGCACCGCCGGCGGGTCACGGCCCGCACCGCTACATCCTCGCCGTCCATGCGGTGGGCGACGAGATCGAGTTGGGCGACGACGCCTCGTGTGCGTTCGTCGGTTTCAACCTGTTCGGTCAGGGACTGGCCCGTGGCACCGTGACGGGCATCTACGAGCAGTAGCGATATAGCGCCACGGCGCTCGAGCGCTGCGGCGCTCAGCGCACCGCCGAGCCGACCGCCTCCGCCAGCGAGCCGAACCCGCCCTGGCGGAGGCGCCTGGCCACCAGGCGGTTGGTGCCGCGCACGAGCGACGGGCCGGTGAAGATGAACCCGGTGTAGGTCTGCACGAGGTGCGCCCCGTGGGTGATGCGGTCCCACACGTCCTCGGGGGTCTCGATGCCGCCGACCGAGATGATCACCAGGCGTCCCCCCGCGCGCGCGTGGATCCGGGCGAGCACCTCGCGCGAGCGCGCGGCCACCGGCGCGCCGGAGATGCCGCCCGCCCCCAGGGCCTCGACGTGCGCGGCGGGGGTACGCAGGCCGTCCCGCGAGATGGTGGTGTTGGTGGCGACGATGCCGGCCAGCCCCAGGTCGAGCACCAGGTCGGTGACCGCGTCGATGTCGGCGTCGTCCAGGTCGGGCGCGATCTTGACGAGCACGGGGATCGTCGCCACGTCCCGGACCGCGGCGAGGATCGGGCGCAGCGACTCGACGGCCTGCAGGTCACGCAGGCCGGGGGTGTTGGGGGAACTGACGTTGACGACGAGGTAGTCGGCCAGGCCCGTGAGCATCGTCGCCGAGGCCACGTAGTCGCGGACCGCGTCCTTCGCCGGCACCACCTTGGTCTTACCTATGTTGATCCCCACGGGATCGCTGCTGCGGCGCCGGCGGAGGTTGTTGGCCGCGTTGCCGGCGCCGTGGTTGTTGAAGCCCATCCGGTTGAGGATCGCGCGGTCCTCGACGAGCCGGAACAGACGCGGGGCCGGGTTGCCCGGCTGGGGCGACGCGGTCACCGTGCCGACCTCGCTGAAACCGAATCCGATAGCGCCCCACGAGTCGACGGCGGTGGCGTTCTTGTCGAACCCGGCCGCGAGGCCCAGCGGGCCGGGGAAGGTGCGACCGAGGACCTCCTGCGCGAGCACGGGGTCGCGCACGCCCAGGACCCGCCGCACGACGGCGCCCAGGGGCGGCACCAGGGTCAGCAGCTTGAGCAGGCCGAACACCAGGTGGTGTATCCGCTCCGCGGGAAAGCGGAACAGCACCTTCTTGAGCAGTGCGTACACGGTCCTCCTCGATGGGACGTGGGTCGTCGGTGCGATCAGCTCGCCGGCTCGGTGAGGGTCGGACGGAGGAGGTGCAGCCCTGCGCCGTCGGCGGACCCGACCACCACGGTGCCGGACTCCGTGACCGCCAGGGAATCCGGCTGGCGGACCGTCGGGATGTCCGCCCGCAGGATCCCCACGCCGTCGCCGAGATCGTACGCCTGGATGGTGTTCGTTCCAGTGGAGGCGACCCACACGACCTGACGGGTCGGGTCCTCGGCCACCGCCCACGGGGCCGGGGCGACGGGGAACTGCTGGTGCAGCCGGACGGGCGAGGTGGAGTAGACGAGCAACGTGCCGCCGACGGTGTCACTGGCGATCACGGAGCCTTCCCCCAGCTCGTCGAGGAGCCCCGCGCCCTTGCCCGCGCGCAGGAGCGGCCCGGCGTGGTCCGCCTCGAGGTCGATGCTGGCGATCACGGTGTCCGGTCGGCTCAGGGCGGTGACGGACCCGTCGCCGGAGACGCTGATCTCGTCGACCGACGTCAACCCGTCGATGCGGTGCTGCTCCGCGCCGCCGGCGTCGCGCACGACGATCTCGCCGTCGGGGGTTCCCGTCAACAGGCGTCCGTCGAGGGTGAGGGCGGCGGCCGAGACGGGCCCGAGGCCCGCCAGTTCACGCACCCCACCGTCGGGGGAGACCAGCACGACCCCGTCGCCGTGGGGGACCAGCACGGTCCCGTCGTGCGCGGCGGAGGCGGTCCCGGCCCCGGCCGGCAGGGGCACGGAGTCCTCCGCGCTCCAGCTGGTGCCGTCGACCCGGCCCAGCTCGAGCGACGGCGGGTTCTCGATCTGCGCGGCCACACGGTCGCCCGTGGCGACCAGGGCGCGGACCGACCCGGGCACCGGGATGGTTTCGCCCCCCGCCGGGTCTGAGACCTGCGGAGATTCGGCGGGGGCCGCATTACCCTGCGCGACGAGGTCCTGCTCCTCGAGCTCGCTCGTGGGCGAGGAGCAGGCGGTCAGGCCGATCGCGAGAGCGATGAGGGCGGCGGGCACGCCGGAACGGCGGAGGACACGTCGGTGCACGATGTTCCTTTCGACTGCCCGCCATTGTCCACCACGCGGGTCCGGGGTCCCCGGCCAGGTCCGGGCGACTACTCTCGCGGCGTGCCGTGACGCGACCGCGTCCGAGCCGCCGGCAGCCGAGAGGAAACCGCACACGTGAACACATCGGTCCTCGCCCAGGGCGCGGAGGGGATGTCCTGGCTCCAGGTCGTCGTCCTGTCCGTTCTCCAGGGACTCACCGAATTCCTGCCCGTGTCCTCGTCCGGACACCTGAGGATCTTCTCGACGTGGTTCTTCGGCGAGGACGCCGGCGCCTCGTTCACCGCCGTCGTCCAGCTCGGCACCGAACTGGCCGTCCTGGTCTTCTTCTTCAAGGACATCGTCCGCATCCTGGTGGCGTGGTTCCGTGGCGTGATCGACTCCGCCCGACGGGACGACCCGGACTACCGGCTCGGATGGATCGTCATCGTGGGGTCGATCCCGATCGCGATCATCGGGTTCGTCGGCAAGGACTTCATCCGGGACGCCGCCCGCAACCTCTGGATCACCGCGATCGTGCTCATCGTGTTCTCGTTCGTGTTCCTGGCCGCCGAGAGGTTCGGCAGGCAGGACCGACCGGTCGACGCGAAGTCGCTCGAGGGACTGTCGATGAAGGACGCGATCGTCATGGGCCTGGCCCAGTGCCTGGCCCTCATCCCCGGCGTCAGCCGCTCGGGGGGTACCATCTCGGCCGGTCTCTTCCTCAACATGTCGCGCGAGGCCGCCGCCCGGTTCTCATTCCTCCTCGCGATCCCCGCCGTGCTCGCCTCCGGGCTCTTCAGCCTGCCCGACGCGTTCGACCCCGGCGCCGGCCAGGCCGCGACCGGGTGGCAGCTCCTCGTCGGCACGGCCGTCGCGTTCGTCATCGGCTACGCCGCGATCGCCTGGTTCCTGAAGTTCGTCCAGAACCATTCGCTGGGCTGGTTCGCCGGCTACCGGATCCTCCTGGGAGCCCTGGTGATGATCCTGCTCGGCACCGGGACCATCCCCGCGACCTGACCGCACCGGCCGGGGCGTCGGTAACCTGCCGGTATGACCGTCATCCTGCTCCGGCACGGCCGCTCCACCGCCAACACAGCCCTCACCCTGGCCGGCCGCACCCCGGGCGTCGGGCTCGACGACACCGGTCACGCCCAGGCGCAGGACCTCTGCCGGCGGCTGGAGGGCTTGCCGGTCGAGGCCGTCGTCCGCTCGCCTCTGATGCGGTGCCGGCAGACCGTCGAGCCGCTCGCTGCACAGTTCGGAGTGGAACCAGAGGTCGAGGAGGACCTCGTGGAGGTGGACTACGGCACCTGGACCGGCCGTCCCCTCAAGGACCTCACCGCCGAGCACATGTGGTCCGTGGTGCAGCAGCACCCCTCGTCCGCGGTCTTCCCGGAGGGGGAGTCGCTCGCCGGGATGGCCGGCAGGTCGGTCACGGCCATCCGGAAGCACGATCGGCGGCTCGCCGAACAGGCCGGCCGGGACGTGCTGTGGGTCGCGTGCAGCCACGGTGACGTCATCAAGGCCGTGCTCGCCGACGCGTACGGCATGCACCTGGACCAGTTCCAGAGGATCGTCGTCGAGCCCGCCTCGATGTCGGTCGTGCGCTACACCCCTCACCGGCCGTTCGTCCTGCGGGTCAACGACACCGGCGGTGACCTGGCCAGCCTGCGGGGGGAGCCGGCCGGCCAGGTCGGTGAGCCGACGCCCGGCAACGCCAGCTCGGACGCGGTACCCGGCGGGAACGTACCCTGATGATCCGCACCACCATCGAGCACACGAGGAGACGACCGGCATGAGCAGGGCAGTCCACGAGTTCCGCGATCCGGCCCGGTTCGTGGTGGGCACGGTCGGCCAGCCGGGCGAGCGCGTCTTCTTCGTCCAGGCCACCGAGGCGGGCCGGACGATCTCCGTCCGCTGCGAGAAGCAGCAGGCCCAGATCCTGTCCGAGCGGATGGGCGACCTGCTCGACGAGATCGCGGCCAAGTCCGACATCCCCGTGCCCCCGGCCGGAGGGGACGTCGACGACCTCGATCCGCTCGAGATGCCGGTCGACGCGGAGTTCCAGGTCGGCACCATGGGCCTCGGCTGGGACGGCGAGCGCAATCAGATCGTCGTGGAGCTGCTGGCGATGGACCCGTCGGCCACGGACGAGTCGGTGGTGCTGTCGGACGCCGAGGACGCCCCGGACGCCCTGCGGGTGTTCCTCACCCCCCAGCGGGCCCGCCAGTTCGTCCTGCGCAGCGAGCGCGTGGTCTCCGCGGGCCGGGCGCCGTGCCCGCTGTGCGGCGAGCCGATCGACACCACCGGTCACCTGTGTGTCCGCCTCAACGGGTACCTGCCGCGGTCGGGGGAGGCGCTCACCGACCTCATCGACCCGTGACCGACCGTCCGGCGGGCCCCGAGCTCACCGTCCTGTCCCGGATCCCGTCCGGAAGCAACGCGGTCTACCACTGCGTCGACGAGCGGGGCGACAGCTGGGTGTACAAGCCGTCGGCGGGGGAGCGCCCGCTGATGGACTTCCCCGACGGCAGTCTCGCGGCGCGCGAGATCGCCGCCTACGCCGTGTCCGAGGCATCGGGCTGGGGCCTGGTACCGGAGACGGTCGCGGCTCACGGCCCCGGCGGGCCGGGCATGGCGCAGCGGTGGATCGAGGAGGTCGACCGCGAGCGCGCACCCGGTCACGACCCGGTCGACGTCCACCCGGCCGACGCGGTGCCGCACGGCCGTGCCGTGGTGCTGCGCGGCGAGGGTTCCCGCGGTGAGGACGTGGTGGTCGCCCACGTCACCGACGGCCGGCTGCGCCGGATCGCGGTGTTCGACCACGTGGTGAACAACGCCGACCGCAAGGGCGGGCACGTCCTGGTCGACGCCGCGGGGGTGGTGTGGGCGATCGATCACGGTCTGTCGTTCCACACCGATCCCAAGCTGCGCACCGTCCTGTGGGGGTGGGCGGGCCAGCCCCTGGACGGTGACGAGGTCGAGGGCCTCGAGCTCGTCCGTCGCGGCCTGGAGGCGGGTGGGGAGCTGCGGCGCACCCTCTCCGACCTGCTGTCCGACGCCGAGATCGCGGCGCTGTGCGAGCGTGTCGACACCTTGCTGGCGAGTCGGACGTTCCCCTTCCCGGGGCCGGGCTACCCGTTACCCTGGCCGCTCTTCTGACCGGGCGGTCTCTAGACTCGGCCCCATGCACTCGTGGTCTTCGCCTGTCGTCCCCTCGGTCCCCGGCGACGGCGTCCCCCTGAAGTTGTTCGACACGGCCGGGGGTGAGGTCCGCGAGGTGGCGCCCGGCCCGGTCGCGGGCATGTACGTCTGCGGGATCACCCCCTACGACACCACCCACCTGGGTCACGCGGCGACCTACCTGACGTTCGACCTCGTCTACCGGCAGCTGCTGGACACCGGTCACGAGGTCCACTACGTCCAGAACACCACGGACGTCGACGACCCGCTGTTCGAGCGCGCGGAGAGTGACGGGGTCGACTGGCGCGAGCTGGGGGACCGGGAGACCGACCTGTTCCGCGAGGACATGGAGGCGCTGCGGGTGCTACCGCCGCGCGACTACGTCGCGGCCACCGAGACGATCGACGAGGTGGTGGAGATGGTCGGCGAGCTGCTCGACCGCGGCCACGCCTACCGGATCGACCCGGACGTCGACGGCTACTCCGACGTGTACTACCGGCATAGAGCCACCGCCGACTTCGGATACGAGTCGGGGTACGACGACGACGAGATGGCGGTCGCGTTCGCCGAGCGCGGTGGCGACCCGGACCGGCCCGGCAAGGAACACCCGCTGGATGCCCTGCTGTGGCGGGTCGAACGGCCCGGCGAGCCGTCGTGGCCGTCCCCCTGGGGGGCGGGCCGACCGGGTTGGCACATCGAGTGTTCGGCGATCGCCCGCAACCGGCTCGGGATGGAGTTCGACATCCAGGGCGGCGGCAGCGACCTGGCGTTCCCCCACCACGAGTTCTCCGCCGCGCACGCGGAGGCCGCGGCGGGCCGGCGACCGTTCGCGCGGTTCTACGTGCACGCCGCGATGATCGGCCTCGACGGCGTCAAGATGAGCAAGTCGCTCGGCAACCTCGTGCGCGTGCAGGCGCTGCGCGAGCAGGGAGTGGATCCCGCCCTCATCCGGCTCGGGCTGTTCGCCGGGCACTACCGCGTCGACCGCTCGTGGTCCGATGAGCTGCTCGAGCGGGCACACGCCCGGTACGGCCTGTGGTGCCGGGCCATCGGCCGGGGGGTCGGCGCGGACGCGGCGCCCGCGATCACGGAGCTGCGGGAGCGCCTCGCGGACGACCTCGACACGCCCGGCGCGCTCGCGGTGATCGACGCGTGGGCGTCCGCCACGTTGGACGGCGACGACTCCGACCCGTCCGCCGGCGCCGGCATCGCGACCGCGCTGGACGCCCTGACGGGGATCCCGACGATCGCCGTCTGACGCCGGTCAGCCGGCGTCGGGCTCGTCCCGGTCACCCCGCAGGAAGCGCTCGAACTCGGCGGCGATCGCCTCGCCGTCGACCAGCGGCATCGCCTCTCCGCCGGACGCACGGCCGCGGTCGGGCTCGGGGTCCACGCCCGGCGTGACCCCCGACTCCTCGTCCAGCCGGTCCTCCAGGGACCGGATGTAGTCGCGCAGGTCCTCGTCCTCGCTCGCCGCGGCGTCGACGCGCTCGGCCCACGTCCGGGCCTGGACGCGGAGCGCGTCCATCGGCACGGCCATCCCGAGGTTCTCGGCGAGCCACGACAACATCGCCTCGGTCCCGCGCGGGTTGGGCGGGGAGGCCACGTAGTGGGGCACGCCCGCGAACAGGCTCAAGGTGGGCACGCCGGCCTCGGTGAGCAGCTGCTGCAGCACGCCCGACATCCCGGTCGGTCCTTCGTAGTCCGAGGGGGCCACGCCCATGGTCGTCATCCGCTGACGGCTGAACGCCGCGCCGGTGAGGGGCACCGGGCGGGTGTGCGGCACGTCAGCGAGGTAGGCGCCCAGCAGCACGACCTGGGAGACGCCCAGGGTGTCGACGAGGTCGACGAACTCCGAGGCGAACCGCCGCCACTTCAGGGCCGGCTCGGGCCCGCGCACCAGGAGGACGTCGTTGACGACGCCGTCCGGCCGGCACGCCGAGACCACGATGCGCGGCCACTCCACCGAGCGCGAGACCCCGCCGGCGAACCGGACGACGGGCCGCTGCTCGAGATAGTCGAAGAACTCGTCACCACCGACCTCGGCGATCTGGCGGGCCTCCCAGTTGAGCGCGAGGTGTTCGATGGTGCCGGTCGCCACGTCCGCCGCGTCGTTCCAGCCCTCGAAGGCCACGATCATCACCGGGCTCTCGAGATCGAGATGCCCGTCGGGACTCCATTCGACAGTCATCAGTACAGCCTACGTACCTCCGATCCGGAGGCACCCATACACTGGGGCCCATGTCTGTCGATTTCGATTCGCCCTTGTTGGACGCCGCCCGTCGGCGAGTACTGATCGGTGACGGGGCGATGGGCACGATGCTGCAGGCGGTCGACCTCGACGTGGACGAGGACTTCCTGGGTCTCGAGGGCTGTAACGAGATCCTCAACGCGACGCGGCCGGACGTGGTGTCGGGGATCCACCGTGCTTTCTTCGAGGCCGGAGCCGACCTGGTCGAGACCAATACCTTCGGGTGCAACCTGTCCAACCTGGGCGACTACGACATCGTCGACCGTATCGGCGAGCTCGCCGAGAAGGGTGCGGCGATCGCGCGCGGGGTCGCCGACGAGATGGGCCCGTCCGAGGACGGGACCCCGCGGATGGTGTTGGGTTCGCTCGGGCCCGGGACCAAATTGCCCTCACTGGGTCAGACCACCTTCGAGGACATCCGAAACGCGTACTCCAAGGCCGCCGAGGGGCTGGCCCGCGGGGGAGCGGACGCGTACCTGATCGAGACGAGCCAGGACCTGCTGCAGGTCAAAGCCGCGGTCCTCGGGTGCCAGGACGGCATGGCGGCCGCGGGACGGCGGTTGCCGATCATCTCGCACGTCACCATCGAGACGACCGGCACGATGCTGCTGGGATCGGACATCGGCGCGGCACTGACCGCGCTGCAGCCGCTGGGCATCGACATGATCGGCCTGAACTGCGCCACGGGGCCGGCCGAGATGGTCGAGCACCTGCGCTACCTGTCGCGGCACGCCGAGATCCCTGTGTCGGTCATGCCCAACGCCGGCCTGCCCGAGCTGGGGGAGCACGGCGCCGTCTACCCGCTGGGTGCCGAGGAGTTCGCGCCCCAGGTGGCCGACTTCGTCTCCGAGTTCGGACTGTCGATGGTCGGCGGGTGCTGCGGCACCACGCCCGAGCACATCACCCGGCTCAAGGAGCAGGTGAGCGCACGGACCAAGGCCGAGCGCACGGTCGAGCCCGTCAACGCGGTCGCCTCGCTGTACACCTCCACGCCGTTGCGCGCGGACGCCGGCATCATCATGATCGGCGAGCGCACCAACGCCAACGGTTCCAAGCGGTTCCGCGAGGCGATGCTGGCCTCCGACTGGGACACCTGCATGGACATCGCCAAGGAGCAGATGCGCGACGGCGCCCAGATGGTCGACCTCTGCGTCGACTACGTCGGCCGCGACGGCTCCGGGGACATGGCAGAGCTGGCCGGCCGGATGGCCACGTCCTCGACGCTGCCGATCATGCTCGACTCGACCGAGCCCGAGGTCATCAGGGCGGGCCTGGAGAAGCTGGGCGGTCGCTGCGCGGTCAACTCGGTCAACTACGAGGACGGCGCGGGGCCGGACTCGCGGTTCCAGCGGATCATGCGTCTGGTGTCCCGGCACGGCGCGGCCGTCGTCGGTCTGACGATCGACGAGGAGGGCCAGGCCCGCACCGCCGACCGCAAGGTCGAGATCGCCGAGCGGCTCATCGCCGACCTCACCGGGAACTGGGGGATGGCGGAGGAGGACATCATCATCGACTGTCTGACCTTCCCCATCTCGACCGGGCAGGAGGAGGTCCGCCGCGACGGTATCGAGACCATCGAGGCGATCCGTCGGCTCACCGAGGCGCACCCGCGGATCCACACCACGCTGGGTCTGTCGAACATCTCCTTCGGCCTGAACCCGGCTGCGCGCCAGGTGCTCAACTCGGTGTTCCTGCACGAGTGCGTCCAGGCCGGTCTCGATTCGGCGATCGCGCACAGCTCCAAGATCCTTCCCATGAGCAAGATCGACGACCGTCAGCGGGAGGTGGCCCTGGACCTGGTCTACGACCGTCGCCGCGAGGGCTACGACCCGCTGCAGGTGTTCATGGAGCTCTTCGAGGGCGTCTCCGCGGCCGGCGCCAAGGACGCCCGCGCCGCCGAGCTCGCGGCGATGCCGCTCATGGAGCGCCTGGCCGCGCGGATCGTCGACGGCGAGCGCAAGGGACTCGAGGAGGATCTCGACGCCGCGATGGCGGAGATCCCCCCGTTGGAGATCATCAACTCCCACCTGCTCGGTGGGATGAAGACGGTCGGTGAGCTGTTCGGCTCCGGTCAGATGCAGCTGCCGTTCGTCCTGCAGTCGGCCGAGACGATGAAGGCGGCGGTCGCCCACCTCGAGCCCCACATGGAGGCGAGCGATGAGGACGGCAAGGGACGGATCGTCCTGGCCACGGTCAAGGGCGACGTGCACGACATCGGCAAGAACCTCGTTGACATCATCCTGTCCAACAACGGCTACGACGTGGTCAACATCGGCATCAAGCAGCCGATCTCGGAGATCATCTCCGCGGCACGCGAGCACAAGGCCGACGTGATCGGCATGTCCGGTCTGCTGGTGAAGTCGACCGTGGTGATGAAGGACAACCTCGCCGAGCTCAACTCCGAGGGCATCGCCGGTGAGTTCCCCGTCCTGCTCGGCGGCGCGGCCCTGACCCGCTCCTATGTCGAGGTCGACCTCGCCGGGATGTACCAGGGCGATGTGTTCTACGCCCGCGACGCGTTCGAGGGCCTGCGGCTGATGGACGAGGTGATGACGGCCAAGCGGACCGGCGTCCCGATGGCACAGTCCTCGGAGGCCGCGGCCAAGGCGGCCGAGCGTCGCGAGCGCCGTGCCCGCAGTGAGCGGATCGCGGCCAAGCGCGCGGCCGAGGCCGAGCCCGTGGTCATTCCCGAGCGCTCGGACGTCGCCGCGGACCAGCCGATAGCGACCCCGCCGTTCTGGGGCACCCGCATCGCCAAGGGCATCCCGGTGGCCGACTACCTCGGGCACCTGGACGAGCGCGCGCTGTACTTCGGGCAGTGGGGCCTGCGTGGCACCCGCAGCGGGGAGGGGCCGGACTACGACGAACTGGTGGAGACCGAGGGCAGGCCGCGCATGCGCGCCTGGATCGACCGTCTCACCACCGAGGGCATCCTGTCGCACTCTGCGGTGGTCTACGGCTACTTCCCGGCATACTCGGTCGGCGACGAGATCTGGGTCCTGGCCGAGCCGCGTCCGGACGCCGAGGTGCTGCACAAGATCGCGTTCCCGCGCCAGCAGCGCCCCCGCTTCCTGTCGATCCCGGACTTCGTGGCCTCCCGCGAGCGCTGCGAGGCGGAAGGCATGGTGGACGTCCTGCCGTTCCAGCTGGTGACGATGGGCACCCCGATCGCGGACTTCGCCAACGAGCTGTTCGCCGGGGACAACTACCGGGACTACCTCGAGGTGCACGGACTGTCGGTGCAGCTCACGGAGGCACTGGCGGAGTTCTGGCACCGACGCGTGCGCGACGAGCTCACCCTGCCCGAGGGATCGGTCTCCGACGAGGACCCCGACAGCATCCAGGACTACTTCAACCTCAAGTACCGCGGAGCGCGCTACAGCTTCGGCTACGGCGCGTGCCCGGACCTGGAGTCGCGCAAGGTAGTCGTGGACCTGCTCGAGCCCGAGCGCATCGGGGTGGTGCTGTCCGAGGAACTGCAGCTACACCCGGAGCAGTCGACGGACGCGTTCGTGCTGTACCACCCCGAGGCGAAGTACTTCAACGTCTGAGCCGTCGGACGGAGCGTCGGCCGAATCCCGGGCGGGTAAGATCACCTTCACCCGGCCTGAGGAGATCGTCATGCTCAGCATCGGCGGGTCCGCCGCCCTCGCCGTGGTGGGTGCCGTCCTCGCCGGGGGCGGCGCACGGACTGCCGCACTGTCACCGGTCGCGGCCGCCGGCGGCCTGCCGCGCGTCACCCCCGGTTCACCTGCTTCGGGTAGACAGTAGGCCGTGACCAGCACCTCTACCGCCCACCTCCCCGCCGCGGTGTGTCTCGACATGGACGGCACCCTCGTCGACACCGAACGACTGTGGGACATCGCCGTCTTCGAGCTCGCCGAGCACATGGGACGGCCGCTGGACGAGGCGACCCGCGAACGGACACTGGGCAACTCCCTGCACGGGTTCTTCGAGATCCTCGGCGAATACACCGGACGCCGGATCGAGGGCGAGGAGTTCGACCGTCTCGCGCATCGCCTCAACTCGCGCGTCACGGAGCTCATGCGGACCGACATGCGGTGGCGCCCGGGTGCCGAGGAACTGCTGTCCGACATCGCCGCGACCGGGGTCCCCGTCGCCCTGGTGACCAACACGACCGCCGACGTCGCCGTGGTGCCGCTGGAGTTCATCGACCGGTCCCGGTTCGACGTGGTCGTCACCGGCTGCATGGTGGCCGAGGGGAAACCGGCGCCGGACCCGTACCTGCTCGCCTGCGCTGAGCTGGGCGTCCAGCCCGGGTCGGCGGTCGCGGTCGAGGACTCGGTCACCGGGGCCACCGCGGCGGTAGCGGCCGGGTGCCGCGTCCTCTACATCCCGTCCACCGACGGTCAACCCGACGTCGCGGGGGCCCACACGCACTCGACGCTCGAGGGGGTCGACGTCGCGGGGCTCCACGCGCTCACCTCGGGGTCACCCGTGGGCGCGGCTGTGGGACAATAGGCCGCGTGAAGACCTTCGACTCCCTGTTCGCCGAGCTCTCCGAGCGGATCACCGCGCGCACCGAGGGATCCGGCACCGTCGCCGCGTTCGACAAGGGCGTCCACCATCTGGGCAAGAAGGTCATCGAGGAGGCCGGAGAGGTCTGGATCGCGGCCGAGTACCAGTCGGACGAGGAGTTGGCGGAGGAGATCTCCCAGCTCCTGTACTGGACCCAGGTCATGATGCTCAAGCGCGGACTGACCCTCGGGGACGTCTACCGACATCTCTAGGTCTGGCCCGTCCGGGTCGCGACCCATGTCCATCCTCACGCTCACAGATCCCGGAGACCCGTCATGCTGCGTGTCGCACTGCCCAACAAGGGCGCACTGTCCGAGTCCGCCTCCGAGATGCTCTCCGAGGCCGGTTACCGCCGTCGCCACGAGGGGAGCAAGGACCTCACCCTGATCGACCCGGACAACGACGTCGAGTTCTTCTTCCTTCGACCCAAGGACATCGCCGTCTACGTCGGCTCCGGCCGACTCGACCTGGGGATCACCGGCCGCGACCTGGCCGCCGATTCGATGGCCGAGGTGAACGAGGTCCTGGATCTCGAATTCGGCCACTCCACGTTCCGGTACGCAGGACCCGCCGGCGCGGGATGGTCGACCGACCGACTCGCCGGCGCCCGGATCGCGACGTCGTACCCGAACATCGTGCGCCGCGATCTCCAGCGGCGGGGGGTCGAGGCGGAGGTGATCCGCCTGGACGGCGCCGTGGAGATCTCCATCCAGTTGGGTGTGGCCGATTGCATCGCCGACGTGGTGGGGTCCGGCCGGACGCTGAAGGTCCACGGCCTCGAAGCGTTCGGCGACGTGCTGTGTGACTCCTCGGGCGTCTTGATCTCGCGCGCGGACGCCGAGGTGACGGCCGCGATGTCGCAGATGCGCGCGCGACTCCAGGGCGTCGTCTTCGCCCAGCAGTACATGATGCTGGACTACAACTGCCCCAAGGGCCTCCTCGACGAGGTCTCGACGATCACGCCGGGGATCGAGTCACCCACCGTGTCCCCGATGGCCGACCCGGCGTGGATCGCGGTCCGGTCGATGGTGCCGCGCAAGCGGGTCAACTCGATCATGGACGAGTTGGCCGCCGCCGGCGCGAAGTCGATCATCGCGACCGACATCCGCTCCTGCCGCATGGGATAGGACTATCGCCGCTGCCGAAGGTGTGCGAGAAATGCGCCGCTCCGCGATAGCCGAAACGTGGCCCAACTCGATGAAATGTTCGCACTGTTACACTTCTACGGGTGAAGGCCGAGCAGCGCACGTTCAGCGAATTGGTGGATGGACAGCGGCAGTTGCTTGTCCCGCTGTACCAGCGCCCTTACAGCTGGACTAAAAAGCAACGTGCAATTCTCGTCGACGACATCTTCGAGAAGTTCGAAGATGTTGACACGCCCGATAACCACTTCCTCGGATCTGTCGTCTTGGCGCCCGCAACCGGTTCTAGCTTCTTCGGGATCCAGCGCCTCCTAGTCGTGGACGGTCAGCAGAGGCTCACCAGTCTCTACATCTTCGTTCTGGCGATCCGCGACAGGTTGCGAGAGCGAGATCAGAACGGCGCTGCCGAGAAGACGAACGACGTCTACTTGATAAATCGGCACGAGACCGGGGAATCACGGCTCAAGCTCCTTCCGACACAGTTGGACCGTACTGCGCTGGAGCACTTGGTCGACGGCACGACTCGCCCGGACGGCCCCTCTGAGATCCTCAACGCTTTCGATGAGTTCAGCGCTCTGGTCGACACGATGGACGACGACCGACTTTCCAGGCTACTGAACGTGATCACCTCTCGAATGGAGATCATCGCAATCTCCCTGTCGGCCGAGGACAATACTTTTCGAATATTCGAATCGCTGAATGACAAGGGGCTTTCCCTGACTCAGGGCGACCTTCTCCGCAATCATGTGTTCATGATGCTGCCCACGCAGGGAGACCTCGTCCACAGGACAATGTGGGCGGACATTGAGCGGAACATTGGCTCCGATCGAATCGAGGATCTCGCTTACCTGGATATGGTCTTGCGAGGAACTCCGACACTGTCGAAGAAGAACACCTACCAAGCCCAGAAGAACAGGCTCACGCGGCGAGCGGCGGACGAGGACGACGTGATCGACTTCGTGCGCGATCTTCGTCGCCGGAGTACCTACCTTCGGAACATTCTCTCTCCGGAGACGTCAGACAGTCCCACCGTCGCCGCAGCACTGCGACGAATCAAGCGCCTCGGAAACGAGACCATCCACCCACTTGCATTGTTTCTGCTCGAAGGCCGCGGGGAGGGCCAGATGAGCGACGACGACGTAGCGCTGGCGCTGCACTACGCGGAATCGTTCTTGGTCCGCCGGACCCTGGCCGGGCTGACTGCCGCTGGCCTGAACCGGCTGTTCACTAGATTGCCTCAAGAGCTGGACTTCGCGGAACATGTCCCTTCGCGTATTCGCCTCATACTGTCGCGGCCCCAGTACCGCTGGCCGAACGACGACGAGCTCCGGAACAACGCAGTCCGCGAACGGCTGTACAACATCTCGAGGAACCCGACGCTCCGTCACGTCCTGCTGGGCCTGGAGGAATCCTACGGACACAAAGAGCTCGGCCTAATTAACTCGGAGTCGCTCTCTATCGAGCACATCCTTCCGCAGAAGCCGCCGTCATCTTGGGAGGCCCCCATCCTGACGATCGACGGGATCGATCCGGAGATGCAGCTGCACTGTTTGGGAAACCTCACGCTCACCGGTTTAAACAGTGAGATGGGAAATAACACTTTCTCTGTCAAACGCCAGACTCTGCGTAGCAGCAAGCTTGCCCTCAACGTCGAGATCGCCTCGCATCCCCAGTGGGGGAGCGCGGAAATCCTCGAACGCGCGAGGGAGTTGGCAGATCGCGTGGCCTCCCTCTGGGCCGGCCCGGCGGTCGCAGGAAATCAACCTGCGTCCGCCTCAGATACCCGGCCGGCCCGGGTGTCCCCGGGCCCCCGCGTTCCGGACGGCGAAACCAGTGGGTTCGGCTGCCAACGGCCTGCGGAGACAGCCGCCGGTCTGACAGAGCCTCCCAAGGCACCAATAAGCGGTATCGGGACTGCTTCCGTTCCTTCGTCATCGCCACCTCGATCAACTCGGCCTGTGCGAGCCTCCCGTTCGAATACAGCGCGGGGCTCGACTGTCACGCCGGCTCCGCTACATAAGAGCTACAGCGGGTCGATCGAGGAACATCTCCGTGAATGCCTCCAGCGGGTCGCCCCAGGCGGCTACCTGACCACCAATCAGATCTGTGCGATGGAGTCGTCGGCATTCAAACGACGGGGATTGACGCGAGCCCGGCTCGACGACTGGCTGACTGAGAACGAGCGGTACCACACGGAGTTCTGGCTCGAACGAACTGCGCGCAACGTCACGGTCTACCGGACGAGGTAGCACACTTACCGCAGCACACCGGGGCTCTGAAGTCCACCAGCCGCGTCCGTACATTCTCGGGCTCACACCCGCTCGACGAGCAGGGCCTGCAGGGTGTCGCCGATCGCGCCCTTCTCATCGAACAGTGTCCCGGAGGTCGCGCCGACCCCGTCCGGTCCGATCGACGCCCGGGCGGCCACGCCGATCCAGCGGCCGACGGGCGGTCGGTGCAGGTGCGTCACGAGGTCGGTGTTGAGAAACCGCCACTCGGCGGGCTCGAGGACCGCGCCGACCCCGTTGGCGATGTCGGCCACGCACATCACGTGCTGGACGGGCGTCGGCTCCTCCCCGGCGACCAGCGGCAGAGTGGGCCGGGCCCAGACGGTGCCGTCCTCGGCGCCGCGGATCTCGAGCGAGTCGATGTAGCCACTCGTCCAGCGGGTGAAGAAGTCGCCGTTGTGATCGGTGTCCGGCAGTACGCGCGGCGTCTCGGCCGCCTGCTCGACGTGGGTGGTGTCGCCGGTGGCGAGTCGCCACGCACTCGCCCGCGCGACGGTCCGTCCGCCGGCGACGAGCTCCGACTCCAGCAGCTGGATCCGGCGGCCCGGTCGGACCACGCGGGCACGGGTCCGCAGTTCACCGAGCGGGACGGGCCCCAGCAGATCGACGGCCACGCGGGCGATGCGTGCGCCGCCGCCGGCGTCGAGGCGCTCCATGGCGCGGGTGAGGATGGCCGAGGGCGGCGCTCCGTGCTGCAGGTCCGGGCCCCAGGCGCTGACGGTGTGCGGGGTCGCGCGGAAGACCTCCCAGCCGTCGTCGGATCCCAGCGGCTCGAAGTAGGCCTCCGTCATCATGAACTCCTCGGTTCTCCTCGCCCGGTCAACAGATCGCGTGCGCCGGCGGGGACCACGCGGGTCCCCGGCCACCCCGGGTACTCGGGCGGGGTGCCGCCGAACGCCGGGCACAGCGCCTGATGATTGCACCAGTCGCACAGGCGGGACGTGCGGGGGCGGAAGTCACCGGTCTGCCCGGCCCGCTCGATCTCCGACCACAGCGCGTCCAGGGACGCCTCGGTCTCGACGAGCGACGCGTGGTCCGGGGTGAAGGTGAGCCAGCTGCCGTTCTTGAGATAGATGAGTTTCAGCTGCGCGGGCAGCACACCATGGATGCGCTGGTACATCAGGGCGTAGAACCGCATCTGGAACATCGCCTGGTCCTGGAAGCGCGGGTGCGGGGGTTTACCCGTCTTGTAGTCGACCACCCGGACCTCCCCGGTGGGCGCGACGTCGACCCTGTCGAGGAAGCCGTGCAGCGGGGTGCCGGCCGCGGTGGCGGTGACCAGGTACTGCTCGCAGGAGGCGGGGGAGAAGCGCTGCGGATCCTCGACGCCGTAGAGCGCCGCGACCAGCGCCGCGACCTGCGCCTGGAAGTCGGCGCGGTCGGACAGCGGGACCACCGTCGCGCCGTCCTCCTCGGCGTAGAAGCGCTCGACGGCGGCGGGGACGAGGTCCGCGGCGCGCTGCGGCGCCCGCTCGGACTGCTCGAGTCCGTACAGCTCCTCGAGCACGGAGTGGACGACCGTGCCGAGGACCTGGGCGCGAGTCTTGGGCTCCGGGATGCGGTCCACGGCGCGCAGCCGGTACAGCAGCGGGCACTGCCGGTAGTCGGACGCGCGAGAGGCCGACAGGGCGAGGGGCTTGCGCTCCGGCAGGGGTACGTCGCCCGCTGCCGGGATGGCACCGATTTCGAGGGGATCCGTCACACCTGGCAGGGTAGACAACCGGTCGGACAACCGACCCCCCGTCCTCTGGAGGTCCCGTGCAGCGATCCGGCCCGTTCGTCGTGGGTGACCGCGTCCAGCTCACCGACACCAAGGGGCGCAAGTACACCGTCGTGCTGGTCGAGGGTGCGGAGTTCTTCACCCACCACGGCGCGGTGCGCCACGACGATCTCATCGGTGCGCCCGAGGGATCGATCATCACCTCGACCAAGGACGCGCAGTACCTCGCGCTGCGCCCGCTGCTCACCGACTATGTGCTGTCGATGCCGCGCGGCGCGCAGGTGATCTACCCCAAGGACGCCGCGCAGATCGTCCACGAGGGCGACGTGTTCCCCGGCGCCCGTGTCCTCGAGGCCGGCGCGGGGTCGGGGGCCCTGACGTGCTCGCTGCTGCGGGCGGTCGGCCCGGAGGGGAGGGTGTTCTCCTACGAGATCCGCGAGGACCACGCCGAGCACGCCGAGCGCAACGTCCGCACCTTCTACGGTGAGCACCCCGGGAACTGGGACCTCCGGGTCGCGGACCTGGCGGAGACCTCGGTCGAGGCGCTGGGCGGTCAGGTCGACCGCGTGGTGCTGGACATGCTCGCGCCGTGGGAGTGCCTGCCGACGGTGAGCGAGGTCCTGGTGCCGGGTGGGGTGCTGGTGGCCTACGTGGCCACGACCACGCAGCTGTCGGACGTCGTCGAGGCGCTGCGGCGCCAGCAGTGCTGGACCGAGCCCCGAGCGTGGGAGTCGATCAACCGCGGGTGGCACGTGGTGGGCCTGGCCGTGCGCCCCGAGCACCGCATGCAGGGCCACACCGCGTTCCTGGTGACCGCGCGTCGCCTCGCCGAGGGGGTGACGACCCTCAAGCCCAAGCGTCGCAGCGGTAAGGGCTGAGGGAGCGCGCGCCCACCCGCGTGCCACCCCGGCGATAGGGTGAAGGGGACGACGACGAGGAGACCCGTCGACGACCAGGAGGGCAGGTGATCGCGTGACCGAGGGACGTTCCCCGGCCGGCCAGGGCGAGGACAGGGTGGCGGTCGACCGCGCCGAACTCGCGCGGCTGCGCAAGGCCGTGGACGAGGGGGCCCGATCGGATCGGGAGAAGTCGATCAAGATCGACGCCCTCGGCGCCCGCAACGTCCGGCTCGCGGAACTGCTCAAGGACTCACGCGACCAGCTCGAGGCCCTCAAGGGCGAGGTCGAGCGGCTCGGTACCCCGCCCAGCACCTACGGCGTGGTCCTCACCCGTCCCGCCGGCGCGGACACCGTCGAGGTCATGGCCGCCGGTCGCCGCATGCGCCTGGCGATCGCCCCCGGCGTGGACGCCGCGGACCTGACCCCGGGCGTGACCGTGCGCCTCAACGAGGCCATGACCGTTCTGGAGGTCTCGAGCGAGCTCCCGGTCACCGGCGTGACCGCCGTCCTGCGGGACGTGCTCGCCGACGGCGTGCGCGCGCGGGTGGTCATGGGCAACGACGAGGAGCACATCGTGGTCCTCGCCGCCGCCCTGCGCGGTGCGCGCACGGCCGAGCACCCCGCACCCGTCCGCCCCGGCGACGCGGTCCTCGTCGATCCCAAGGCCGGCGTGGCCTACGAGGTGGTGCCCAAGGCGGAGGTCGACGAGCTCCTCCTCGAGGAGATCCCGACGGTCGAGTACTCCGACATCGGCGGTCTGGGTCCGCAGATCGAGCAGATCCGCGACGCGATAGAGCTGCCTTTCGTCCACCACGACCTGTACCGCGAGTTCCACCTGGCCCCGCCGAAGGGTGTCCTGCTCTACGGCCCTCCCGGATGCGGCAAGACCCTCATCGCCAAGGCCGTGGCGCACTCGCTGGCGCGTGCGGCCGCGGTGGCCCGGGGTGACGACGTCAGCGACGGCCGGTACCCGAACTCGTACTTCCTCTCGATCAAGGGCCCCGAGCTGCTCAACAAGTACGTCGGCGAGACCGAGCGGCACATCCGGTCGATCTTCGAACGCGCGCGGGAGAAGGCCACCGAGGGCAACCCGGTGATCGTCTTCTTCGACGAGATGGACTCCATCTTCCGCACCCGCGGGTCCGGCGTGTCCTCGGACATGGAGACGACGATCGTTCCGCAGCTGCTCGCCGAGATCGACGGCGTGGAGGACCTGCGCAACGTCATCGTGATCGGCGCCTCCAACCGTGAGGACATGATCGATCCCGCCATCCTCCGGCCCGGCCGCCTGGATCTGAAGATCCGCATCGACCGGCCCGACCGGAACGCGGCTGCGGACATCCTCGCCAAGTACATCACCCCGGACCTTCGCTTCGACCCGGTCGAGGTCGGAGACACGGACCGTGAGACCCATGTCCGCGAACTCATCGAGCGCATCGTCGACCGGCTCTACACCCGTGACGCCTCCACCACCTACGTGCACCTCGTGTACGCCTCCGGCCGCCGGTCGTCGCTCTACCTCGCCGACCTGACCTCCGGGGCGATGCTGCGCAACATCGTCGACCGCGCCAAGAAGCTGGCGATCAAAGACATCGTCCACGGCACCGGCCGGGGACTGACCACCGACGACTTCCTCGACGCGGTCGACGCCGAATTCGCCGAGAACACGGACCTTCCCAACACGTCCAACCCCCAGGAGTGGGCACGCCTGACCGGCGTCCGAGGTGAGCGCGTCATCGAGGTCTCCGTCCCCAACCGGGGAGACGGGCGGTGAACCCGCGCGGGCGCGTCATCGGCACGGAGATCGAGTTCGGGATCGTCGCCGTCGGGCAGCCGCTGCTCAGCTCGGTGGTCACCTCGACCCAGGTGATCAAGGCCTACACCGACCCGGGCGAGGCCGCCGGGGGAGCCGACGAGGCCCGCTGGGACTACGGCTCGGAGTCGCCCCTGCGCGACGCCCGCGGCTTCGACCTGGGCGCGGCACGTGCCTACGATCCCAGCGAGTTCGGGGTGACCAACCGGGTGCTGACCAACGGGGCCCGCTTCTACGTCGACCACGCACACCCCGAGTACTCGGCTCCCGAGGTCGACTCCCCACGCGACGCGGTGATCTGGGACAAGGCCGGCGAGGTGATCATGCACCGCGCGGGCGTCGAGTCGACGGCCACCGAGGGCAACGCCGAGCTCAAGCTCTACAAGAACAACGTCGACGGCAAGGGCGCCTCCTACGGCGCCCACGAGAACTACCTCGTGCGCCGCGACGTCGACTTCGACGGGCTCACCGTGAGCCTGGCCCCGCACCTACTGTCCCGCCAGGTGTTCAGCGGTGCCGGCCGCGTCGGGATCGGCCAGTCCGGAGAGACGGCCGGCTACCAGCTCGCCCAGCGCGCCGACTACATCGAGGTCCTCACCGGGCTCGAGACCACCCTGCGGCGGGGGATCATCAACACCCGCGACGAGCCCCACGCCCCGGACGAGACGTGGCGCCGCCTGCACGTCATCATCGGCGACGCGAACATGTCCGAGTTGGCCACCTACCTCAAGATCGGCACCACCTGCCTCGTGCTGGACGCGATCGAGGCGGGGGGCGACTTCTCCGACCTGTTGCCCGTCGATCCCGTCGAGGCGGTCCACATCATCAGCCACGACCCCACGCTCCGGGCGACCGTGGGACTGCCCGACGGCCGGAACGTCACCGGCCTCGCTCTCCAGCGCGAGATCCTCGAGCGGGTCGCGGGCGTCATCGGCGACGGCACGGGCCGCCCGGGCTGGGCGCTCGAGGTCCTGGGCGAGTGGCGCGGGATCCTCGACGCGCTCGAGGAGAACCCGATGTCGTGCGCCGACCGACTGGACTGGCCCGCCAAGCTCCGGCTGCTGGAGGGCTTCCGCACCCGCGACGGCCTGGACTGGGACCACGCCCGGCTCGCCCTCATCGACGTCCAGTACCACGACATCGACCCGCGGCGTGGACTCTACAACCGTCTGGTCGCCAAGGGCGCCATGCGCCGACTGGTCACCGACGACGAGGTCGAGGCCGCGGTCACGACCCCGCCCGCACGAACGCGGGCCTGGGCCAGGGGACGCTTCCTCGCCGAACTCGGCGACCGCATCCGCGCCGCCGGGTGGGACCACGTCGTCGTCGTCGACTCCCGCGGCCACGAACGCCACGTCGACCTCACCGACCCCTACGTCGGGTCCCGCGAGTACTGCGAGGCCCATCCCGACTTCCTCGGGCCCGACGGGCCCGACCAGTACCCGTACTGACGGCCCGCACAGGCCCGTCCCGCTCAGACACACGAGGAGACACCATGTCCCAGATCCAGAAGAACGCCGGCGGACCCGCCGACCCGGACGACGAGGCCGGCCAGCTCGTCAAGTCCGCCGACACCACCACCGCCGACTCGCTGCTCGACGAGATCGACGACATCCTCGAGACCAACGCCGAGGAGTTCGTGAAGTCCTACGTCCAGAAAGGCGGGCAGTAGACCCCCATGATCCGTCGCATCGTCGGGATCGAGACCGAGTTCGGAATCACCAGCGTCAGCGGTGAAGGCGCTCGTGGGCTCGGCGCCGACGAGATCGCCCGCTATCTGTTCCGCCCCGTCGTGGAGCGCTGGCGCAGCTCGAACGTCTTCCTCGACAACGGCGCGCGCCTCTACCTCGACGTGGGCTCCCACCCCGAGTACGCGACCGCCGAATGTGACGGGCTGCGACAGATCGTCGCCCACGACAGGGCGGGGGAGCGGATCGTCGACGACCTCGCCCTGGCCGCCGAACAGTCCCTCGCGGACGAGGGCATCGACGCCCGCGTCTACCTGTTCAAGAACAACACCGACTCCGTGGGCAACTCCTACGGATGCCACGAGAACTACCTGCTCGACCGCAGCACCCAGGTGCGGGGCCTCGCCAACACCCTGCTCCCGTTCCTCGTCAGCCGGCAGCTCATCTGCGGCGCCGGCAAGATCCTGCCCGGCATCCCAGCCGGCGTGGGCCTGGGGGAGACCTCCGAGCCGGTGTACTGCTTCTCCCAGCGCGCCGAGCACATGTGGGACGGCGTGTCCTCGGCGACCACCCGCTCGCGACCGCTCATCAACACCCGCGACGAACCGCACGCCGACTCGACGCGGTTCCGGCGCATGCACGTGATCGTCGGCGACTCCAACATGATCGAGACCACGACGCTGCTCAAGATCGCCAGCACCCGGCTCGTGCTGGAGATGATCGAGGCCGGCGTCGAGCTGCGGCCGATGGCCGTCGCGCACCCCATACGCGCGATCCGCGAGATCAGCCGCGACCTCACCGGCACCCGCCCCGTCGCCCTCACCGACGGCACAACCATGTCCGCGCTCGAGATCCAGCGCGAGTTCCTGGGCGCGGTCCGGCGCTACCTCGACGCCGGCGGATGGGAGCGCGACGACCGCCCGGACGTCGAACACTGCGTGGCCCTGTGGGAGCGCATCCTCGACGCCGTGGAGTCCGGGGACCACGACTCGATCGCCGCCGACGTCGACTGGGCCGCCAAACTGCGCCTCATCCGGCAGGTGCAGGCCAGGACGGGCGCCGACCTCGACCACCCGCGCCTCGCGCAGATCGACCTCACCTACCACGACATCCGGCCCGGGCGGGGGCTGCACTCCGTGCTCGAACGCCGGGGGATGGTCTCGCGCGTCGTCGACGACGCCGCCGTCGAACGCGCCCGCAGCGTCGCCCCCGAGACCACCCGCGCCGCGCTGCGCGGTCGATTCATCACCGCCGCACGGCAGGCCGGGCGCGACTTCACCGTGGACTGGGTGCACCTCAAGCTCTCCGACGGCTCGGTACCCACCGTCGCACTGACCGACCCGTTCGCCGAGGTCGACCCGCGTGTCGACGATCTCATCGCCGCGCTCGGACGATAGCGTTCCAGCAGTGTCCACCTCGAAGTCGCAACGCCTGGTCAACCTCGTCATCTGTCTGAGGTCGACCAACGCGTTCCTGTCGGCCGACGAGATCCGCCGGATGGTCCAGGGTTACGACGACTGCGAGTCCGAGAACGCCTTCCTGCGGATGTTCGAACGCGACAAACGGGAGCTGCGTGACGTCGGCGTGCCGCTCGAACAGGGCGCGTCGCTCGCGCCCGGCTCGCCCGCCGGGTACCGCATCCCCGCCCACGGATACGAGCTGCCCGAGATCACGCTGACGCCGGAGCAGGCCGGCGTGCTCGCCGTGGCCGCCGAGGTGTGGCGCGAGGGGGAGAGGGCCGCCCGCGCCGGCGGGGCGCTGGCCAAGCTCACCGCCG
>NZ_KV823834.1:0-304 GCF_001815995.1 Dietzia sp. HMSC21D01
AGCACAAGCCCGAGCCCCGCGCAGGTCAACGCGGCCATCCCCGCACCCACCACGTCGGACGGACGCCGCTCCCGGCGGCCCAGCGCGGTCGCGGTGGCCGCGCCCACGAGCGCGCCGATGTGCAGCGGCACCTCGAGCGCCGGCAGGCTCACCACCCACCCCCCGGTCGCGGCGGCGAACGGCCGACGGATCGGGCGCAGTGCCAGCGCCGTGGACACCGCGGCGGGCGCGACGAGTGCGGGTAGCGGGACGCGGATGGGTCGTGGCACGGTCACTCCTCGGGCGGGCCAGCGCGTTCCCAGGC
>NZ_KV823834.1:324-2087 GCF_001815995.1 Dietzia sp. HMSC21D01
CGAGCCGGTCCAGCCACGGCGGGTCGCGCTCGATCACCTTGGCGCGCAGGTGCGCCCACTCCAGCGCGAGTTGGCCGTCGGTGAGCGGCAGGCGCTCGGGCCCGGGCGGCAGGACGACGCGCGTGCGGTCGAAGCGGTAGCCGCGCGCGTCGGCGGCGTCGGCGAGACCGTGCAGCCACGTGGCGATCCCCGCGACCGGGTCGGCGAGGGTGCGGAACCGCTCGAGCTGGGGATGCGCGCGATAGCCCTTCGTCATCCCGCGGAGTACCTTCTGGGCCAGGAGCCCCTCGCGCCAGCCGGCGACGAGCGCCGCGCGGTCGAGCAGGTCGGGATGGATGCTCCACAGGCGCACCCCGGCGAGTATAGGGACGCGCCGCGTGGCGGGGGCCGGCGCGCGTGGCGGCGGGCGCGCCCGGGAGGGAGAGGACGACGATGATGACGACGACGACGCCGACGCTCGACGAGGTGATGGCCGAGCTCGCCGGGCTCGAGGACGCCCGGATCCGGGAGGTCAACGCCCGGCACGGGGACGACCACGGGGTCAACCTGACGGCGCTGCGGGCGGTGGCCAAGCGGGTGAAGAAGAACCAGCCCCTGGCGGTCGAGCTGTGGGCGACCGGCGACTCGGCCGCGCGGCTGCTGGCGATTCTCGCGTGTCGGCCGAAGGAGTTCTCCGCCGACGAGCTCGACGCCATGCTGCGCCAGGCCCGCACCCGGAAGGTCCACGACTGGCTGGTGGGCTACGTGGTGATGAAGGGCCCGCACGCTGAGGACCTGCGCGTCGCGTGGCTCGACGATCCCGACCCGGTCGTGGACTCCGCCGGCTGGGCGCTCACCGCTGACCGCGTGGTCAAGAAGCCGGAGGGGCTGGACCTGCCCGGGCTGATGGACGTGATCGAGGCGGAGATGGCCGACGCCCACGAGCGGCTGCAGTGGGAGATGAACACCTGCCTGGCCCAGATCGGCATCCACCACCCGGAGCTGCGCGGGCGGGCGCTGGAGATCGGTGAGCGGCTGGGGGTGCTGCGGGACTACCCGACGCCGCGCGGCTGCACCTCGCCGTACGTGCCCGAGTGGATCGGCGAGATGGTCCGCCGTCAGGAGGGCTGACGCCGCGCGCGTCCGCTTCGCCCGCTCTCACCTCCCGGCGAGTGGTCACAAATGACGATGTCCGGCGTCAGCGACCAGGGCGAATGTGACCGGGTGTGACCATTCGCGGAGCGGGGTGAGCGGGGTGAGCGGGGTGAGCGGGACGCTCGGCGCTGGCCAGCGCTGCGCGGTAGATCGCTGCGTGGGTGGCCGCGACGGCGGCGTCCTCGGCGTCGGGCGCCCGCTCGGGGACGGGCGGGCCTCCGACCGCGGTGCCCAGTGACTCCCGGAGCCCGGCGGTGTCAGGTGACCAGGCGTCGTACGAGGCGACGGCGTGCCCCCACTGCTCGACCAGGCATCCGATGCGGGGGACGACGGGCGGCAGGCCCAGGTCGCGGCAGAGCTCCAGCCACCCCGAATGCGTCCCGTGCCGGTGCGGGAGCACCAGGGCGTCGAACCCGGCGAGCGCGGCGCACAGCTCGGACTCCGGCAGGTGGCCGTGCGGCCGCACCTCCACCTCGGGGCGGGCCGCGAGGCGGTCCAGCACCAGCGCGACCCGGTGCCGGGGGTGGCCGGACTCACGGGCCGCGGCGAGGGCATCGGCGCGGATCATCACGACGAGCCGGGTGCCCGGCGGCAGCGCCTCGGCCAGCGCGGGCAGCAGTTCCTCGGCC
>NZ_KV823835.1:0-781 GCF_001815995.1 Dietzia sp. HMSC21D01
CGGACCCGCCCGCGCCGTCGGCGCCCACGGACCGCAGCCCCACGGCGGGCGCGGCGACGTCCACCCACGGGCCGCGCAACGAGAACTCCGCGGGGGCGCCGTCCGCGTCGACGCCACCGACGGTGAGCACGTGGTCGTCGTACCAGGCGGGGGAGGCAATCGTGAGGACGTCGTCCCAACCGTCGTCGCCCGGTACGGACGGGTCGGCGGCGGGCGGGTTCTGCTCGCCGCACGCCTCGCCGACGTTCCCGGCGGCGACGACCACGACGTCGTGGTCGACGGCGGCGTAGCGGATCGCACCGCCGAGGGTGGCGTCGGCGAGCACGGTGCCGGAGGGGACGCAGGCGACCTCGGAGATGTTGATGACGCCGGCGCCGGCGTCGACGGCGGCCCGGATCGACCGGGCGAGGGTGGACAGGGTGCCGACCCCGGCCCCGACCGTCGGGCCGTCGGGGCCGGGGCTCTCGGCCCGGAGGACGCTGCTGGACTGGCGGATCGAGACGATCTCGACGCCGGGTGCGATGCCCGAGTGTCCGGTGGCGTCCTCGGTGCCCGCGAGCACCCCGGCCACGAGCGTGCCGTGGGCGTCACAGTCCTCTGTACCGTCCCGGCCGGGCACCACGTCACCGGCGCCGCGGACCCGGGGCAGCCGCGGCCCGGGGTTGACCCCGGTGTCGATGACCGCCACGACCTGGCCCTCCCCGCGGCCGTGGATCCATGCGTCGGCCAGCTCGGCGGCGGTCGCCGAGGCGGGTGGGGCGGTCGGGTCGAGGACGGCGGC
>NZ_KV823836.1:0-1275 GCF_001815995.1 Dietzia sp. HMSC21D01
GACGCCCGCGCCCATGTCGAGGATCGAGCGCTGACCGCTGCTAAGGCGCCCGGCGTCCGGCGGCGAGCACACCGGCGGCGACATGAGCCGGGTGGACAATTCCACGTACCAACGACTGAACGGAGAAGATTGTGGATGCAACAATGCTCGCGCTCACTCTGAGCGTGTGCGCGTACTGCGCGATCGCGGTGACCGTGATGGTCGCCGTGCCCGCCGGTCGCGGACATCACATTGGCCGTCCGGGGACGTTCGTCGGCATCGCCTCCGGCGTGACAGGCCTGGGACTGTCCGGAGTCGCCGTCCTGGCGTCGTCGGCGGTCCTGCCCATGGTCGCCGGAGGCGCCATCGGCGCCGGCCTCATCGGAGCTGGTCTCGGCTTGGCCCTGAGTGAGGCGGTGAAGGCTCTTCCCGCCGGCAGGGATTAAACTTTGAGGGCCCGGCCCCGGCGAGTCGCCATTGACGGGCCTGGCACATCTGCAGCCGGTTGCTATCCAGCGTGCCGGGGTAAACCTGTCAGGATGGACGGGTGACCTCCCGGGACCTGGACCTGCCATCCAACTATGGGCGCCTCGTCGAGGATCTCAAGGACAGGGTCCGACGAGCACAGGTCACCGCGCAGCGAAGGGTCAACACCCAGCTGATCGAGCTGTACTGGTCCATCGGACAGGCTGTGCGCGAGGAGAGCGCCCGGCAGGGGTGGGGTAGCGGTGTGATTCGCAGGCTCGCCGAGGATCTTCGGGCCGAGTTTCCCCAAATGAAGGGCTTTTCTGCCCGAAACCTGCAGTACATGGCGACCTTCGCCGGCGCCTGGACTGCCGGACCAATCGCGCAACAGCCTGTTGCGTACTTGCCCTGGGGGCACGTGACTGTCCTGCTGGACAAGCTCAGCGCTCAGGACGATCGAGACAAGTACGCAGCCGCGGCCGTCGAGCACGGCTGGTCGCGCAACGTGCTGGCCAACATGATCGCCAGCAGCGCCCTCGAACGCCGCGGGGCGGCTCCGTCGAATTTTGCGCAACAGCTTGTTGCGCAAGATTCCGAGCTTGCCCAGCAGATCGCCAAGGACCCGCTGATCCTTGATTTTCTGGACCTGTCCGGCGAGGTCGCCGAGCGTGAGCTCGAGGAGTCCCTGACCGACCGGATCGTCGATACGCTGCGCGAGCTCGGCCCGGGATTCGCTTTCGTGGGAAGACAAGTGCACTTCGACGTCGGGGGCGAGGACTTCTACGCTGACCTACTGTTCTTCCACGTCGAGCAATTGCGGTACGTCGTCAT
>NZ_KV823837.1:0-18953 GCF_001815995.1 Dietzia sp. HMSC21D01
CATCGCCGCGGCGGGCGGCATCGACGCCGGCCGCGTGACCCTCACCGACAAGGCCGTGGACCCGGCCGCCGACGCGGAGTTGCAGGCACTCGTGGCCAACCTGCCGATCGGCACCGCCCCGACCGCCGACGCCGACCTGGGCACCCAGCTCGGCACCGCGCTCGGCCGCGCGGGGTTACTGCGCGCCGAGGACGCCGAGCCGCACCTGGCGGACGAGGACCGGGCGACCGTGCTCACCACCCTCGCGGACGCGGACGTCATCGACTTCGAACCCGGCACTCTCCGGCCCGGTCAGCTGGCGCTCGTCGTCACCGGCCCGCAGGAGCAGGAGTCGACCGCGGTCCGCGTGGCCGCCCTGGCCCGGACGCTCGACCGTGAAGGCGCGGGAACCGTGGTCTCCGCCCGCCTCGGAGAGGGCGCCGGCCACGACGCGGTGGGCGTCCTACGGTCCTCCGGCGAGGAGGACGTCTCGACCGTCGACGACGCGGGAACCGACGCCGGCCGTCTGGCGACGGCGTTAGCGCTGGCCGAGCAACTCGCCCGTGAGCAGGGTCACTACGGTCTCGCGCCGGACGCGTCCGCCGCGGCGCCGTCGCTCCCCCCGACGCCGTAGCGGTGATAGCCTGAAGCCCCGTGGGGTGCACCGGAGCCGCACCAGCATTCATCCATTCCGGCGTATGGACACGGGAGTCCCCTTGGCACTGAATCGAGCCGCATCGCGGTCCGCGACCAAGCACATCTTCGTCACCGGCGGCGTGGCGTCGTCGCTGGGCAAGGGGCTGACCGCCTCGAGCCTCGGGCAGCTGCTCACCGCCCGCGGACTCCGCGTCACCATGCAGAAGCTCGACCCGTACATCAACGTCGACCCGGGCACGATGAACCCCTTCCAGCATGGTGAGGTGTTCGTCACCGAGGACGGCGCGGAGGCCGACCTCGACCTGGGGCACTACGAGCGGTTCCTCGACCGCGACCTCAACGCCAAGGCCAACGTCACCACCGGCCAGGTCTACTCGGCGGTCATCGCCAAGGAGCGGCGCGGCGAGTACCTCGGTGACACCGTCCAGGTGATCCCGCACATCACCGACGCCATCAAGGAACGCATCATCGCGATGGGGGACCCTGATGATCAGGGTCGCCGTCCCGACGTGGTGATCACCGAGGTCGGTGGCACCGTCGGAGACATCGAGTCGCAGCCCTTCCTCGAGGCCTGCCGGCAGGTCCGCCACGAGGTCGGCCGGGAGAACATCTTCTTCCTCCACGTCTCCCTCGTGCCGTTCCTGGCGCCCTCGGGCGAGCTCAAGACCAAGCCGACCCAACACTCTGTTGCCGCGCTGCGGTCGATCGGCATCGTGCCCGACGGGCTGGTCCTGAGGTCGGACCGGAACGTGCCGGACGGCCTCAAGGCCAAGATCGCGCTCATGTGCGACGTCGACCTCGAGGGCGTCGTGTCCACGCCGGACGCGCCGAGCATCTACGACATCCCCAAGGTGCTGTTCAACGAGCACCTCGACACCCACGTCATCCGCCGCCTCAACCTGCCGTTCCGTGACGTCGACTGGACCGTGTGGGGCGACCTGCTCACGCGCGTGCACGAGCCGCGCGAGGAGGTCGAGATCGCCCTCGTCGGCAAGTACATCGACCTGCCCGACGCCTACCTGTCCGTGACCGAGGCCCTGCGGGCGGGCGGCTTCGCCCACCACGCGCGGGTCAACATCCGGTGGGTCGAGTCGGACGCCTGCACGACCGAGGCCGGCGCGCGCGAGGCGCTGCACGGCGTCGACGGCATGCTCATCCCGGGTGGCTTCGGCATCCGCGGCATCGAGGGCAAGCTCGGGGCGATCTCCTGGTCGCGCAAGAACAAGATCCCGCTGCTCGGGCTGTGCCTCGGACTGCAGTGCTCGGTCATCGAGGCGGCCCGCTCGGTCGGCCTCGAGGGCGCCTCCTCCAGCGAGTTCGAGCCCGACGGCGCGCACCCGGTGATCTCGACCATGGCCGACCAGGTCGACGCGGTCGCCGGCAACGCCGACCTCGGCGGGACGATGCGCCTGGGGTCCTACCCGGCCGTCCTCGCCAAGGGGTCGATCGTGGCCGAGGCGTACGGGACCACCGAGATCACCGAGCGCCACCGGCACCGCTACGAGGTCAACAACGCCTACCGCGACACGATCGCCGAGTCCGGTCTGCAGTTCTCCGGCACCTCCCCGGACGGCCACCTGGTGGAGTTCGTCGAGTACCCGCGCGAGCAGCATCCGTTCTTCGTGGCCACCCAGGCGCACCCGGAGTACAAGTCGCGTCCGACCCGGCCGCACCCGCTGTTCGTGGCCTTCATCAAGGCGGCCCTGGACTACGAGAACGAGATGCGGCTGCCTGTCGAGCCGTGGCGCTCCGGTCAGGCGGGGGAGAACTCCGCCGGCGTCGTCGACGCCCCGGACGCCAAGACCTCGACGGTCCGCGCCGACGAGGTCGACTCCGAGTCGGCCGCCGGCACCTCCGCGGACGGGAACTGAGCGCAGATGACCGACAGCGGTGCCCCCGGGTCCCACGACTACCGGACCGTCTCCAGCCGGGAGATCTTCGACGGTCGGGTGGTGCGCCTTCGTGTCGACACCCTGACCATGCCGGGCGGGGGCACCGCCGAGCGGGAGGTCTGCGGCCACGACGACGCGGTCGCGGTGGTGGCGCTGGACGACGAGCAGCGCATCACGCTGGTGCGGCAGTACCGTCACGCGGTGGGGGAGCGACTCTGGGAGCTTCCCGCCGGCCTGTGCGACGTCGAGGGTGAGGACCCCCTGGGGACCGCGCGCCGCGAGCTCGTCGAGGAGACCGGGCTCGAGGCCGAGCACTGGCGGCCGGTCATCGAGATGATCCCCTCACCGGGGTTCTGCACCGAGCGCGTGCACGTGTACCTGGCCACGGGGCTGCGCGAGGTCGGGCGCCCTGAGGCCGAACACGAGGAGGCGGACATGGAGGTCGCGCGCATCCCGTTCGCGGAGGCCGTCGACTCGGTCCTCGACGGACGGATCGTCAACGGCATCGCGGTGGCCGGCATCCTCGCGGCCCGCGCGGTGATCGACCGGCCCTGACGCGGCGGGCGTCGTCGATGACCTCCGGGGGCGGGGCGACCGCCCGGATCCGTGAGTACCTGGACCACCTCGCCGTCGAGAAGGGCGCGTCGGCCCACACCCTCGCCGCCTACCGTCGCGACCTGGACAGATACCGCCGCCACCTCGCCGCGATGGGCGTCGACGACCTCACCGCCGTCACGGAGGCGCACGTCGAGGACTTCCGCGCCCGGCTGGCCACCGGTGACCCGGACGAGGGCCGCCCCCCGCTGGCCCCGAGCTCGGTCGCGCGGACCCTCGCGGCGGTCCGCGGCTTGCACCGGTTCGCCACCCACGACGGAGTGACCGACACCGACGTCGCGGCGGCGGTCACCCCGCCCCGCCCGCCGCGCCGGCTGCCCAAGGCGCTGCCCGTCGATCGGATGATCGCCGTGATCGAGGCGGCGGGCGACACGGGCGTCGACACCGACCCGGCGCGACTGCGGGACCGGGCGATGCTCGAACTGCTCTACGCGACCGGGGCCCGGGCCGCCGAGCTGATCGGCCTGGACGTCGACGACCTCGACGGCCTGGACCACCCCGACGGCGGGACGGTGATCCTGCGCGGCAAGGGCGGCAAGGAGCGACTCGTCCCCGTGGGCCGCCCGGCGTGCGAGGCGGTGGGCGCCTACCTCACGCGCGCCCGGCCCGCGCTGGCGAAGCGAGGTGGACCCGCGTTGTTCCTCAACACGCGCGGCGGCCGGTTCTCGCGGCAGACCCTGTGGAACGTGGTCTCGGCGGCCGCGGCACGCGCGGGCGTGACGCAGGAGGTGTCCCCGCACTCGTTCCGGCACTCGTTCGCCACCCACCTGCTCGACGGCGGAGCGGACATCCGTGTGGTGCAGGAGCTGCTGGGACACGCCTCGGTCACCACCACGCAGGTGTACACCCTCGTCACGGTCGACACGCTCCGCGAGGTCTGGGCCGAGTGCCACCCCCGCGCACGGTAACGTGACCGTGGGTACGGCGCGGGCCGCGAGACAGGCGGGTCCGGGTGAGACGGTGACGAGAGGAGACGCGGGTGGCGCAGGGCACTGGGGCGATGGATCCCGCGTTGTTCTCGCGCGCGGAGCTGCTGGGCGCGGACGACCCCGCCGCCGGTGAGGGCTTCTCCGCGATCCCCGAGCCCGAGCCCCTGACCTCGCACGGGCCCGCCGTGGTGGTGTCGATGTGCAATCAGAAGGGCGGCGTCGGGAAGACCACCAGCACCATCAACCTCGCCGCCGCGTTGGCCGAGTACGGGCGTCGCGTGCTCGTGGTGGACCTCGACCCGCAGGGCGCGCTGTCGGCCGGCCTGGGCATCCCGCACCACCAGCTCGACCTGACCGTCTACAACCTGCTCGTGGACAACTCCGTGTCCACCGAGGAGGTCCTGGTCCGGACGCGCGTCGAGGGCGTGGACCTCATCCCCGCGAACATCGACCTGTCGGCGGCGGAGATCCAGCTGGTCAACGAGGTGGGGCGCGAGCAGGCTCTGGGCCGGGCGCTGTACCCGGTTCTCGACCGCTACGACTACGTGCTGATCGACTGCCAGCCGTCCCTGGGCCTGCTCACCGTGAACGCGCTGGCCTGCTCGGACGGGGTACTCATCCCCATGGAGTGCGAGTACTTCTCCCTGCGCGGCCTCGCGCTGCTCACGGACACGATCGACAAGGTCCGCGACCGGATCAACCCGCGTCTGCACCTGACCGGGATCCTCATCACCATGTTCGACCGGCGCACGGTCCACGCCCGCGACGTCCTGGGCCGGGTGGTCGAGGTGTTCGGCGACAAGGTCTTCGACACGCTCGTGACCCGCACGGTCCGCTTCCCGGAGACCACCGTCGCCGGGGAGCCGATCACCACGTGGGCCCCGAGGTCCGCGGGGGCCCAGGCCTACCGTGCCCTGGCGCGCGAGGTCATCCAACGCGGCAGGTGAGCGCGCGGTGACCGGGGTGGGGGCGCCATCTCCCGAGCGGGACGGCGCCGGGGACACCGCCGCCGCCGAGGCCGGGGACCCGCGGGCGTTCACCGTCCACCTCACGAACTTCACGGGCCCGTTCGACCTGCTGCTGGGACTCATCGACTCGCGCCGACTGGACGTCACCGAGGTCGCGCTCCACGCCGTGACCGACGAGTTCATCGCCCACACGCGCCGGCTGGGCGAGGAGGCGGGGCTGGAGGAGGTCACCGAGTTCCTCGTGGTGGCGGCGACGCTGTTGGACCTCAAGACCGCGCGGCTGGTGCCGTCGGGGGAGGTGCAGGACCCCGAGGACCTGGCGCTGCTGCAGGCCCGCGACATGCTGTTCGCTCGGTTGCTGCAGTTCCGGGCGTTCCGGCGGGTGGCGGAGCTGTTCGCCGAGCTCGACCGGACCGCGCGGCACTCGTATCCCCGGACCGCCGGGCCGGACGAGGAGTTCCTCGGACTGCTGCCCGAGGTCGAGCTCGGGGTGGATCCGGAGCAGTTCGCCACCATCGCCGCGGTGGCGTTCCGGCCGCGGCCGGTGGAGGAGGTGGGGGTGGGGCATGTCCACGCTCCCGTGGTCTCGGTTCCCGAGCAGGCCGCCCGCGTCCTCGAGCTGCTGCGTTTCCATGGCGAGGGCCGGTGGGTGGATTTCCGCGAACTGGTCTCGGGCTGTGACGAATCCCTCGTCGTCGTCGCCAGGTTCCTCGCCCTGTTGGAGTTGTACCGGGCGCGCGCGGTCGCGCTCTCCCAGGACGAGGCGCTGGGGGAGTTGTCGGTGAGCTGGACCGGCGGCGAGGCCGACGACGTGACGAGGGGGAGGGACGAGTGGACGTGAGTGGTGACGTGGGCGCTCCCGGCGACGTGGGTCGGGTGGGCGCGGTGGGACCGGGGGGCGACGACGACGAGCTCGGTGGCCCCGGAACGGACGTCCCGCCCCTGCGGGCGCGGCTCGAGGCACTGTTGCTCGTGGTGGACCAGCCGACGGCGGAGAACGTGCTGGCGGCGGCCGCCGGGTCCACGGTCGCGGAGGTCGAGGCGGAGTTGAACGCGTGGCGCGATGAGCTCACCGCGGCGGGCAGCGGGATCGACCTGAGGCGCACCGGCGACGGCTGGCGGCTCTACACGCGTCGCGAGCTGGCGCCGTACGTCGAGCGGCTCCTCACGGACGGGACGAGCTCGCGGCTGACCCGCGCCGCGTTGGAGACCCTCGCGGTGATCGCCTACCGTCAGCCGGTGACCCGTTCCCGCATCGCGGCGGTCCGCGGCGTCAACGTCGACGGCGTCATGCGGACCCTCGTGGCGCGCGGACTGGCGGTCGAATGCGGCACTGACGCCGACACCGGGGGCATGCTGTATAGGACGACGGAACTATTTCTGGAAAGATTGGGTCTCGCGTCGCTCGACGAGCTGCCGGACATCGCCCCGCTGCTCCCGGATGTCGACCTGGTCGACGAGATGAGCGACGACCCCGCGGAGGATCCGCGGATCCCCCTGGGGCGGCGCCGCGCGGCGGCGCCCGGACCCACCCCCCGAGACGACGACGAAGAGATGTGACTCACCCATGACTGAATCCGCTGGCCGAGACGGCGCACCGGTCCGCCTGCAGAAGATCCTGGCCCAGGCCGGGGTCGCCTCCCGCCGGGCCTCCGAGGAACTCATCGCCCGCGGGCGGGTGGAGGTCGACGGGAAGATCGTGCGCGAGATGGGCGTCAAGGTGGATCCCGTCACCGCCGTGATCCGCGTCGACGGCACCCGCATCGTGCTCGACGACACCCTCGTGCACCTCGCGCTCAACAAGCCCCGCGGGTACCACACGACCATGTCCGACGAGATGGGTCGGCCCTGCGTGGGCGACCTCGTGGCCGACCGCATCGACGCGGGACAGCGCCTGTTCCATGTCGGCCGCCTCGACGCCGACACCGAGGGCCTGCTCCTGGTGACCAACGACGGCGAGCTGGCGCACCGCCTCATGCACCCGTCATATGAGGTGTCCAAGACGTACATGGCGACCGTCACCGGCGTGGTCGGCAAGGGCATCGGCAAGCAGCTGCGCGAGGGCGTCGAGCTCGAGGACGGTCCGGCGAAGGTCGACCAGTTCTCGCTCCTCGACGTCCACGACGGGCGGTCGCTGGTCAAAGTAGTGCTCCACGAGGGGCGCAAGCACATCGTCCGTCGGCTGCTCGCCGAGGTCGGCCACCCGGTCGAGTCACTCGTCCGGACCCGCTTCGGCTCGGTCGCGCTCGGCGACCAGCGCGCGGGCACCTTCCGCAAGCTCAACCGCAGAGAGGTCTCCGACCTCTACCAGGCGGTGGGCCTGTGAGCGCCGTCCCCGCCTCCGCCTCCGCGACGGGGCCCGCGCCCGCGCCCGCGCCGCGTCGCCGTATCGCCATCGACGGGCCGGCCGGTACCGGTAAGTCCACGCTCGCCCGGACGCTGGCGCGCCGGCTCGGCGGTGCCTACCTCGACACCGGCGCCATGTACCGGGTCGCCACCCTGCAGGTCCTGCGCGCCGGGATCGACGCCGAGGACTCCGCCGCCGTCATCGCCGCGACCGCGGATCTCCCCCTGGAGATCGGCACCGACGCCGGCGCCGAGTGCGTCCTGCTCCGCGGCGAGGACGTGAGCGAGGAGATCCGCACCGCCCGCGTCACCGCGGCCGTCTCCGCGGTGTCGGCCGTGCCGGAGGTGCGTGAGAACCTCGTCCGGCTCCAACGGCGCCTGGCGTCCGACGGCGGCACGGTCGTCCTCGAGGGCCGGGACATCGGCACCGTCGTCCTGCCGGACGCCGAGGTGAAGATCTACCTCACCGCCAGCCCGGAGGTCCGCGCGCGCCGCCGTACCGACCAGGACCGGGCCGCCGGACGCGCGGCCGACTACGACGAGGTGCTCGCCGCCGTCATCGAGCGCGACCGCAAGGACTCCACGCGCGCCGCGAGCCCGCTGCGGCCGGCCGCCGACGCGGTCGTCATTGACACCTCCGACCTCACCCTCGACGAGGTGCTCGACCGGTTGGTCGCGCTCGCCGAGGGCACCCACGCGTCGCACGGCGCCACCGCAGAAGGGAACGCACAGTGACGAGCAACGAGGACACCACCGACTTCGACCTGCCGACCGGCCCCGGCGAGGAGACCGTCGAGGACGCCTGGAACGACGACACAGACTGGGACGCGGTCGCCGCGGAGTTCGCCGACGAGATCGGGGCGGTGACCGAAGGCGTGGAGATCCTCCCCACCGTCGCGATCGTCGGCCGCCCCAACGTCGGCAAGTCCACCCTGGTCAACCGGATCATCGGCCGCCGCGAGGCCGTGGTCGAGGACGTCCCGGGCGTCACGCGCGACCGCGTCTCCTACGAGGCGCTGTGGAACGGCCGGACCTTCATGGTCCAGGACACCGGCGGCTGGGAGCAGGACGCCAAGGGCATGCACCGCTCGATCGCCCAGCAGGCCGAGATCGCCATGGGGACCGCCGACCTCATCGTGCTGGTCTGTGACGGCACCGTGGGGATCACCGCGGCCGACGAGACGGTGGCCAGGAGTCTGCGCCGCGCCGACACCCCGGTGATCCTCGCCGTCAACAAGGTCGACAGCGACAAGGCCGAGTTGGAGGCCGCCGAGTTCTGGGGACTCGGCCTCGACCAGCCCTACGCCATCTCCGCGGCACACGGGCGCGGCACCGCCGACCTGCTCGACGAGATCCTGAGGCAGCTGCCCTCCAAGGCGAGGATGCGCGAGGCGGCCGACGTGCCGCGCCGGGTGGCCCTGGTGGGCAAGCCCAACGTGGGCAAGTCGAGCCTGCTCAACAAGCTCACGGGCGAGGACCGCGCCGTGGTCGACAACGTCGCCGGCACCACGGTCGACCCCGTCGACTCGCTGGTCGAGCTCGGGGGCCGCACGTGGCGGTTCGTCGACACGGCCGGGCTGCGGCGCAAGGTCAACCAGGCCTACGGGCACGAGTACTACGCCTCGCTGCGCACCCGCGGTGCGATCGAGGCCGCCGAGGTCGTGGTGCTGCTCCTCGACGCCTCCGAGCCCATCACCGAGCAGGACCTGCGGGTGATCTCCATGGTCGCCGACGCCGGGCGCGCACTGGTGATCGCGTTCAACAAGTGGGATCTCGTCGACGAGGACCGCCGCTACGACCTGGACAAGGAGATCGACCGCGAGCTGTCACGGGTCCTCTCCTGGGCGCACCGTGTCAACATCTCCGCCAAGACGGGCCGTGCGCTGGCGAAGCTGGTGCCGGCGATGGAGACCGCGCTCGACTCGTGGGACAAGCGGATCCCCACCGGGCCGCTCAACACATGGATGAACGAGGTCGTCGCCGCGACCCCACCACCCATGCGCGGCGGACGCCTGCCCCGCATCCGGTTCTGCACCCAGGCCACCACCCGGCCGCCGACGTTCGTGTTCTTCTCCACGGGATTCCTCGAGGCCGGCTACCGCCGGTTCCTCGAGCGTCGACTGCGTGAGACGTTCGGTTTCGACGGGTCCCCGGTGCGGGTCAACGTCCGCGTCAAGGAGCGTCGACAGCGCAAGTGACCAGGCGATTTCGGTACGGGCGAGTGGGTGCGCTAGTCTGATCCAGTCGCCGCGCGAGCCGCGGAGACGGTGACGGGCTGTGGCGCAGCTTGGTAGCGCACTTGACTGGGGGTCAAGGGGTTCACCCCCTCCGGTCGGCCCGAACAACTGAAAATTGAAGCCACGGGATGTGGCGCAGCTTGGTAGCGCACCTGACTGGGGGTCAGGGGGTCGCAGGTTCAAATCCTGTCATCCCGACAGAAAAGCCCTGATGAGAAGCCATTTTCATCAGGGCTTTGTCATGTCCGTCGACGGGTTTTTGTTGGTCCCCCTCTGGTCCCCTCGCCACCGCATCGTTGCCGTCCCGCAGACGTCGGAGACCGTATCTGGCTCTCTGGAGGTCGTTGTCTGTGGATAAGGGGACCAAAAGGGGACCAGAGCCTCCGATCGCGGCTCCCGGCTACCTGTCACAGTGACCTCGAGGCCTCGCGCCGGCTCGGTCTGCCGGCCTTGGCGGATCGGGCAAGGAAGGCGTTCGCCTGTTCGGCAGCGGAGGCCAGATGGCGGTCGTCGGGGTGCAGGTATCCGCGTGTGGTCTCGACGGAGGCGTGGCCGAGGATGTCCTGGAGGACGTGCAGCGGGATGCCTGCGTCCGCCATCCATGTCGCCCCGGTGTGCCGGAGGCCGTGCCGGGTAAGGTCGGGCAGGCCGAGATCGCTGACGATCTGGTCCCAGTTCGTCGCGTCCCGCACGGTCGCGGTCGTGAGAGCACCGCCCTTCGGGCCGACCAGCAGCCGATCCTCGGGCTCCTTGCGTTCCGCGAGGCGTTCCAGGATCGGGCGGAGCGGGTCGAGGATCGGGACGCGGCGTTCTCTGCGGCCTTTGGTCTGCTTCGTGATGAGCCCGCCTTTGCCGGGGTAGGTCTGCCGCGCGATCACCACGATGTTCTTGTCGAACCGGACGTCACCGGCCTGAAGGCCCGAGACCTCGGAGGAGCGCGCTGCGAGGAGGGCGGCGAGCATGACGAAGTCGGAGTACGACTGGTGGACCTTCCCGCAGGCTTCAGCGAGCGTCGTCAGCGTTCCCATGTCCGGGATCGCATGGGCGCGTGGGGAAGCATCCTCCGCAGGCTGGAGACGGAAGGCATTGCGGTTCAGGCTGCGCTTGGCACGGTTCTTCGCGGGGTTGATCGGGATGAGCCCGTCGCGCACTGCTTCGTCGAGGACCCGCACGAGAGGTGCGATCGAGTTCTTGATCGTTGACGCCCTATGCCGTTTCTCCCAGGCATCGATGGTGCGGTCGATGATCCCGGCGGTGATCTGCGTGACGGGTAGGTGCCCGAGGGCAGGTAGCACGCGGAGCTTGAGCCCGTACCCGTAGGTCTCCCCGGTGGAGGTGGGGTCGAGGCCGCGCGCCCATCGGTCGCCGATCGTGGTGACGAACTCGGTGAGCGTCATGGACACGTCCATGCCCTTGGCCGATGACTGCCGCAGCGAGTCGAAGAACTCGTGCGCTGCAGCCTCGTCAGCGACGATCTCGGAGCGGATGATGCGGCGTTTGCTGATCGGGTCCGTCCAGCGGGCACGGGCGCGGATGCCGTAGGAGCGACGTTCCAGGTCGGTGGAGATCCTCACGCCGACCGGAGGCACCGGCTTCGGTTGCGCGTGCGGGAGCGGCTCAGCCTTCCGGGGCATGGCTGTGCTCCAGCCCCGCCAGCCAGGCGTCGACCGCGTCGATGCGGTACCGGGCGATCCCGCCCAGCCGCAGGAACGGCGGCCCCTGACCAGCCGAACGCCACCTCGACAAAGTCGACTCGGACACCTTGAGATAGGCGGCGATCTCGCGACTGTCCATGAGAGGGGAGACCACGATCGTGCCGCCGGTATCGCTCATGCGACTTCTCCGGTGTTCGGGTTGAGCCCGGCATAGAAGTCGTCCTCGGCCTGGCGGCGGGCGGCGACATCGTCGAGGACGAACTGCACGAAGTCCTGATCCCGGTGAGCGATGATCGTGTCCTCGACCGGGCCTGCCGGGTCCTCGCCGGGCCAGGTGGTTTGCCGGGTCGGGCGGTCTCGGTCGAGACGGGTTCCGGAAGCGGCGACCCAGTCGCGGAGCCGCTGGCGGGCGTCGGCGAAGTCGCGATGCCAGCCCAGCGGGGCGGAGCCGTTCTGCTCCGGGTCGTAGGCGGACAGCCAATGCAGGTGCAGAGCGCTCAGCTCCCACAACAGCTCCGGGTGGCGGTGCCAGAACGGCGGAACCACCGAAGCAGGCAGCCCGTAGGTGCGGCGCAGCCAGTCGACCCAGCGGTTCAGTTCCAGCCACTCGGCCTCCGCTTCCTCGCTGGTCAGGAGGTTCCAGTTGATCGGGTGCGGAGGCTCCGGGATCAGCGGCCCGTTGAACTCCTCGGACTCCTCGTCCAGGTCCGGCTCGTCGGTCTCGGGGGCGGTGTCGTTCTGGTTCATCGCGGTCACCGCCGTTCAGAGCCCGAGCGCCGGGGCGGTGCCCGAGCTCTCTCGATGAGCTGCGCCGGCCGCCTGTCCCACAGGCTCCTGCGTCGTGGCGGGCTGGCGGCGGGTGCGGTCGACCTCGTAGCTCGTGCGGGCGAGGTCGTGGCCGAGCTTCTTCGCGACGAACTCCTCGGACTTGACCACCTCGCCGTCCGGAGCGGTCCGGTCGTACTCGCGGGTGTAGCCCTCGGCGACGAACTTGTCTCCCTTGGCGAGCCGGTCGTGGGCGCGCTCGGCGGTCTTCTTGAACGCCACGAGGTCGTGGAAGGTCGTCTCGGTCTGCGTGAAAGACCCGTCCGGCTCCTTGCGATAGTGCTCCTGCCCGATCTTGGCGTAGAACCGGGCATCGCCCCGCTCCGTGTAGGTGAGCTGCGGGTCGGAGGCGATGAACCCCGAGACGGATTCCTGCGTGTGGAGAGCCATTGGACTGCCCCTCTTTCTGACATCGGCGGCGACCCCACGATGGGGCCGCTCTGTCAGGCAGGTGCGCCCGGCGGCTCCTCCGAGCGGTGCTGCAGCGTCGCCTCGATGTCGGCCCGGTCGTCGCGCAGCTGTTTCGCGTCGGGCCGGTCGGTCCAGGTCCGCATCCGGGTGACGATGGGTGGTGCGGAGCGCAGCAGCACCAGTGCAGTCCCGAACGGGAGGGTGCGGATCGTGTCGGGCGGCATGATCGGCACGCGGCGGATGGAGCGTTGCGCGGAGCGGGAGCCGTGGTCTCCGACCGTGGTGGAGTCGGTCACCTCGTCGCGCTCGCCGATGAGCGTGGTGAGGTCGTGCAGGTCCTTGGAGTTCGACGCTCCGCCCAGGACGATCTTGACGATGGAGGCGTCCCAGATCGCGCCGGCCGCGTTTTCCGACCACTTCTCCCGCGCCTGCGCGAGGCTTTGGAGGACGGGCATCGTCGTGATCCCGGTTCCGCCGCCCTCAGCCATGAGCGTCGGTAGCGACGGCAGCGGGGCGAGGTTGCCGACCTCATCGAGCGCGAGCAGCAGTGGCGGGTCGAGGCGGGCGCCGGGGCTGGTGGCGGCGAGGCGGCGGGCAGCTTCCACGACGTCTTCCACGAACGCAGCCACCAACGCAGCGGAGTTGTTGGCGCCGGCTCCGGTGGCGAGCAGGTAAAGGGTTCCTCGGTCGCGGAGGAACGCTTCGGGGTCGAAGTCCTCGTCTTCGCGCGGCGATACGGCGTCGAGCACGCGCGGGTCTGCCAGCGCGGCCAGGGCAAGCGAGACGCCTTGCCAGATGGAGTCGCGGGTTCTGGGGTCGGAGTCGATCATCGCCTGCAACGAGTCCGCCCACCCAGTCGCGGCTCGCGGGTTCGCGGTAAGGATCGCGACCGCGTCCGCGGCGGCGGAGGGGTCGAGGGTCCAGCGGAACAGTTCCGAGGGTGGCCGGTGGTCGAGGGCGGCGGCGTGGAGTAGCGCTTGGAGCGCGGTTCTCGTCTTGCCCTCCCAGAACCCGCCGCCCTCGACCCCGCCGGCCGAGAGACCGGTGCCGGCGGCGAGGCCGGTCGCCCGGATCATCGCCGTCAGCGGGTCCTCACACCCGCGGATGGGTGACCACCTGAGCCCGGCGGGCAGGCCTTCGGCGAGGTGCTGCGGGTCGAACACCGCGACCGGGCCGATCTTCTGCCGGGCGCGGAGGGTCGCGGTGAGGTTGTCCGGGCGGGTGCTCGTCGTGACGACTGCGCCAGGGCCGTCCAAGATGGCGTTGATGACGATGTGGGCACCCTTGCCGGAGCGGGGCGGGCCGATCAGCAGGATGCTGTCCTCGACGGACGCCCAGACGCTCGTGCCATGTGAGGCGCCGATCCGGTAGCCGACATCCTCCGGCCGCGGCTGGTGGAGCGAGGGCCGCAGGTGACCGGCCCGGCGCAGCAGCGCCGCCTCTGAGGCGGCCTTGGCGACTTCGCTGCGGGTGGCGATCCCGGCGATGCGGTAAGGGTCCGTCTTCACGCGGCGGCCGTGCTCGCGGAAGAACCGCCACGCCCACCAGCCGGCCACCCCGGCGCCGAGGACCAGCAGACCGGCGGTGATCCAGTACGCGACGACGTTCAGGCCAGGAGCGTCGAGCGCGGCAGCGGGGTCGCCGGAGTGTAGCAGCACACCCAGGCCCGCCTCGATCCCGCCGGTGGGCTGGCCGGTCCCGGTGATCCAGGCGGCGACAGACCCGGCGCCGCGGAGGATGGCGGCGAGGACCGCGGCACCGATGAGGATGCCGATGCCGAGGTTGCTCAGCTCGTCCCCGAGCGCCCCCGCGGGCCGGGGCGTGCTCATTCGGGGTGCCCGATCGTGAAGGTGCCGGAGACCCGGCCGAGCAGGATGACCTCGCGGGTCGGGCTCCCGGCGAGCTGTGCCGCCTCGATGATGCCGCGCATGGTGCCATCCGGGGCGGCGTCGCCGTGGGCGATGACGACGGCGATCGCGACGTCCTCACCCGGCACGAACCCCTCCCCGTGCAGCACGACGAGATCCGTCGCCGGTCGGCGGGCCGGTTCCTCCGATGCCGGCTCTGGATCGGATTCGGTGCGGCGGCGCCTGCTCGGGGTGATGATGTCGGTGAACACGGTTCCTTCCGCTTCGCGCACCTCGACCCGCACCGGGGAGCGGCGCAGGTCGGTGAGCTGGTCGAGGACGCGGGCGAAGTCCTCCCGCCGCCACGGCGGCGCGAACGGCTCTGGCTCGAACGGCGCCCCGTCGACAGTGACGGTCATGCGGCCGTCCTCGGCGATGGCGATGGCGACGAGCGGGAGCACGACCGGCACGGGCTCGACACTCCCGTCTCGAGATGCGGGTTCGCCCCAGGATCGCTTGTAGCGGGGCCGGGGCATCAGGAATCCTGCCGATCGTTCGGGATTCCTGAAGGCACGTCGAGATTCCTGAACTCATGGGAATCGCTCGTCATACGGCCGGTGGTGTCGAACGCGGCGAGCTCGGCGGGGTGGAGCTGATGCTGGACGACGAAGCTGCGGTCCTTGATCCGCCAGAGCCCCTGCCCGGTTCCGAGCCCTGGGAGCAGCTTCTGCTCGGTGCCGGTGAGCCCGAGCGCGAGGGCGGTGGAGCCGAGCTGGTCCGGCTCCTGCCGGTACACGATCCGCGTCTCCGCATTCGCCAGCAACGACGAGGCGAGGGCGCGCATCGCGGTCCCGGCATCGCCGACGTTGTCGAGGTCGGAGAGCTTGTGGAAGATGAGCATGTTCGCGATCCCGAAGTGCCGCGCCAGCCTCCACTGGGCGTCCATGCGGCGAAGCAGCGCCGGGTACTGCATGAGCCGCCACGCCTCGTCGTAGATCACCCATCGCTGTCCGCCTGCCGGGTCGGACAGGGCGGACTCCATCCATGCGGACGAGCAGGTCATCAGCACCGAGATCAGCGTGCTGTTCTCCGCGACCCGCGACAGGTCGAGCGACACCATCGGCAGCGACGGGTCGAACCGCACAGTGCTGGGCCCGTCGAACAGGCCTTGGAGGTCTCCAGCGACGAGCCGACGGAGCGCGTGGCCGACGAGCCGGCCATCTTCCGCGAGCCGGCCGTCCTCGTCGTCGACGCGGCTGGGGCTGAGGATGCGGTCGACGACCATCGGCAGGATCGGGACCTCGGCGCTCCTCACAGCGTCTTGAAGGGCGAGGTCGATCGCGGTGTGCTCCAACGGCGACAGCGCCCGATCCAGCACGGTCTCTGCGAGGGCGCCGATGAGGTCGCGGCGGCGAGAGGCGACCTGCATCGCCCACTCCGCATCCGACACCGCAGACGGCCGGTGGCCCTCATCGAGCGGGTTGAGCCTGTTGCGCAGGCCGTGGCCAAGGATGATCGCCCGCCCGCCGACCGCCTCCGCAACACTCGTATGCTCCCCTTTCGGGTCGCCGGGAACGTAGACCCTGCGTCCGAACGGCAGGCTGCGCGTGTACAGCGACTTCGCCAGGGACGACTTGCCGCTCCCCACGATGCCGGCGAGCACGACGTTCGGCGCCGTGATGAGCCCCCGCTGATAGAGCACCCAGGGGTCGAACACGAACGATCCGCCGCTGTAGAGGTCCTGGCCGACGAAGACGCCCTGGCTGCCGAGGCCGGCTTCGGCCAGGAAGGGGTACTGGCCGGCGAGCGTCGCGGAGGTGTCCTGGTGCTTGGGGAGCCGGAACCGGCCCGGCGTCCGCAACGCCGCAGGTCCCGCCTCGCCGGCGGCGGGCAGGTAGCTCGTGCTGCGGCGTTCAGCCTGCTCCGCCTCCCACTTCGCCCGAGCTTCTAGCTTGCGATGCTGGCGGGCATCGGTCTCGACCTTCGCCGCCGCCTGCCGGCGGGCCTTGCGTGCCCGGCGCCGCTCGCCTTCGGGCCCGACGAGCACAGCGGTGTGCAGGCGGCTGTCGTCCTGCCCGGTCACAGCGCCAGCCCCCGGCCGTGTGCGGAGGCGGTGCCGGGGCGGCGGGTGAACCAGTCGGCCCCGTCTCGCCCCCGACTGACCGCGGCGCCGACTGCACGCGTGGACTTGTGCGCGGCGCGTTCCGCTTCCCGCCCCGACTCCGATGCGGATGCGGAGGCCGGGGCGTCGACGCCGAGGAGTGCCGGATCGCGCATAGTGTCGTGCTCGCGCAGCAGCGAGACGTGCCCGAGGAAGGGGTTGTAGGTGAGCGTGTAGACGTCTCTGGTCGCCACCTTGTCGAGCGCACCTGCCGGGGGCTCGTCGTAGACGTATCCGTTCTCGAGCGCGGCCTGGGTGGTCTCCGCTCCGTAGTCGTGCCCGGCCAGGTGCTCGATCGCTGCATCCGTCCCGTCGCGGTCGATCAGCTCCAGCACCTCGTCGGCCTCGGAGCCTTCCAGGAACACGACGCTGACCCACCGCCTCGCCGGGCCGTCCTCGACGGCAGGTGCTGGGTGCCAGGCGATGCGGCCGGAGTGCTGGGAGGCGGCGTCCAGCCGCCACTCCACGGTGTCCAGCAGGGTGCCGGCCTGGTGCAGCTCGTCGGCAGCCGCGAGAGCCGAGGTTGCGCCAGCGGCTTGATTCCCGGCGTCGTCGTGCGCCCTGGCGCGGGCGTTGATATGGGCGGAGGCGAGCTGGTCGAGCACTTGCCGCAGCGACCTGACGCCGGCGAGCAGCTCTCCGATCACCGGGTAGGTGTCGGCGGGGCTCGCGAACGTCCGGGTCGCGTGGGCCAGGCCCCGCAGCGCGGCGGACGCCTCAGCGGCGTCCGCGAGCGGGTCATCGAAGATCGGCATGATCAAGGCTCCTCACAAGAAGGCGTGACGGTTGGTGAGCAGGTGCGCCGAGTCAGACCGGCCGGCACAACGGCAGCGCGGCAGCGGTGAACGCCTGCGCCTGCTGACCGACGAGCCGCCTGGTCTCGCAGGACGCTTGGATCGCCGCCTGCTCGACCGCCGCCACCGCCGCGTCGAGCTCGTCCACGGTCGGCGCGGACACGGAGACGAGGCCGGAGACGCGCAGGACGCCGTGCCCGGCAGTCAGGTCCGCCTCCTGCTGGAGCACGTCGTCCAGCTCGGCGCTGCTGGCCGCGTCGTCGATCTGCCCTATCTTGCGCCGCTGGGCGGCATCGGAGATGAGCTCGGTCTTCTTCTTCCGCAGGTCCCGCGCTGCTTGGTCGGCGCGAACCGGGGTGTAGTGCAGGGCGAGGGTGCGCAGGATGCCGTTGGACAGCACGAGCGGGGCAAGGAAGCCGGGATACACCTGCGAGCGAGGCCACTCGGTGATCCACAGCACCGCATGGTGCGCGGAGTCCGACCGCAGCCGGTCCCAGGTCTCCGTGACCGCGACCGGGCCGGCCGTCGCCAGGTCACGGCCGAGGTCCCCGTGCCGCTCCAGCGCGGGCGCGGCGGCGGGGTCGTAGGCCGAGCGCAGGACGACGGCGACCTCGCCGGGCGCCAGCCATCCGGTCGACGTGAGCTCCGCCGCGCGCAACGCCGTCGTCAGCGTGCTCATCTCCTGCCGCAGCACCGCGGCCGCACCCCGTATCCCGCCACCGCTGGTCCTGATCTGCCGGGCGGCGGCCTTCATGTCGAGCGCGAGCGAGATGGTCGTCGCGTGGCGTTCTCCGGCGGGGCCGGCGCGGTCGATGAGCTCGGCGTAGGTGGTCGCGGCCCAGGAGCCGTCGTCGGTGCCGTGCGTGCGCCACCACTCCGCCAGGCCCGTCCCGGAATCCGGCAGGGTCCGCTCGGACACCTGGATGCGGGCGATCCGTCCGGAACGGCACGCGGCGGCCAGCACGCGGCCCCAGCCGGAGACCCGGCGCTGCTGCTCACCCGGATCGAGCAAGACGAACGCGGGGTGGGAGACGCCTAGGATCGCGGTGAGGGTCTGTGCGTGCGGGTCGTGGATCATCGCAGCCCCGGTCTCGGGGTCCTCCCACTCCCGCAGCGGCGCCGCATCGCCCGGTAGGGAGAGCGTCCCGGCGGGGCGGGGCTTGATGACGCGGCGCCGGTAGACGAGCTGCCCGAGATAGGTCCGGGCGGCCCAGCGGGCGAGGACCGGCACCCACTCGATCACCTTCCGGCCCCCGGCAGGGATCACCGCGAGCAGGGCGCAGGTGCCCCAGACGGGTGCGGTCCAAGCGAAGCCCATCCCGCCGGCGGCGTAGAGGGAGAAGACGACCGTGAGCACCGCGACGCCCAGGACGATGAGCTGCGGCAGGGACAGGCCGAGCATGATGCCGCGCCTGGCGAGCCGGGAGAACTGCACCGGTGCCAGCGGGTAGTCGCTAGTCGAGTTCGTGACCATCAGGTGTTACTCCTTCCCGGCCGGTGCGGACGATGGCGGAGGCGGCGGGTCCTGCCGGCGCCGAGGCGCGGGCGAGGACTCTGCAGGCCCGGGAGAGGGCGGCGTTGACGGTGCGGGACGCGGCGGGGTGCCCTGCGACGGCGGCGGGGATGCCTGCTCGGCC
>NZ_KV823838.1:0-894 GCF_001815995.1 Dietzia sp. HMSC21D01
GCCTCCGCGGTGGGGTGGTCGATCCTGTTGGCCTGCGCCCACGCGCGGATGCAGTACCGCGACCTGTACGAAGCTGCTTTCACTGACCGTTGGCCCGGTCTGGAGTTTGTCCGCACCAGCCGTGCAAGTGCGGGGGAGCGCACCCCCCGATTCGACGCGGCCACCGAGCTGGCCCGTCAGTGGGCCAAAGCCGTCACCGCAGCCAGTTACACCCGGCCCAGCACTGCAGGACCCTCGCCCGCCCGCCGAGCCGCCGAAGCGACTGTCGCCGACCTCTGCGCGCGCATGGACGCCCGGCCCGGCCGGTGGGCTGGCAAGACCGGAGCCCAGGACCGTCTGGTGCTCCTGGCCCTGGCAGCCCGCACCCTTGCAGCCGCCGCCGTAGAGGTGCACCTGTCCGAGCGCGACTGGGCCCTCGCCGCGGGCCTGACCAGAGACGCCGTCGCCGACCGACTGAAAGTCCTGACCCAGCAGGGCTGGGTCGCCCGCGTGCAGCGAGCAGCCGGCCCCTGGGCGGCAGTGTGGCGGATCGTAGGACCCGGGGGCGGGAAGCAAAGAAGTGGCGCAGTATTTACCCCGGAGATGCAGAGCCAGCTTGACGCTGAGCTCGAGTGCGCCCGGGAGGACATTTGGCACGCCCGCCCCCTTGGGGTGCTGGGCATGCGTGTGTGGACCCACCTGGCCTCTGCCCGGCTGTCTGTGGGTGAGCTGGCGACCAGGCTGGGGATCTGTCCGGCGACGGTGCGCAGCAAACTGCGCGCGCTGCGCTCTCTGGGGTTGTGCACCGCCGATGGCCGGGTGTACCGGAGTCGGTCGCGGTTAGCGCGAGCCGCTATTGCTGCTGGTGTCGACGGTGCGCACGCCGATCGGGTGCGCCTGTACCGACTGCATTCG
>NZ_KV823839.1:0-10855 GCF_001815995.1 Dietzia sp. HMSC21D01
ACCTCGCCGCGCGGCCCGCCCTGGACCGGGCGCTGCGGGAGGGGGCGCCGGGGGATGGTGCGCTGCAGGACGGCACGGAGGGGCGCGGTACGACGACGACGACGAGTCCCGCCCCACGCCACCGCACGCCCTGGCCGACGGTGCTGGCCCGTCCGTGGCCGCTACCGCCGCATGGGGTGCGGGCCCGCCGGGGCATGGTCTACGGTCCGGACCCCGTGGCGAACCGATTCGATCTCTACACCCGTGCAGACCTCCGCCCAGGTGGCGACGGCGGGGCCGGGTCCCGTGTCGGTGAGTTCGGCGCGGGGGTGGGCGGGGTCCGCGGCGTGCTCGTCCACATCCACGGCGGTCACTTCCGCGCGGGCGCACCGAGCCTCGAGTCCCGCGCGATGCTGTTCGACCACGCGCGTCGCGGTTGGGCCGCCCTCAGCGCGACCTACACCCTGTCGCCCACCCCCGAGGCGGGCTTCCCGCAGCACCTGGTGGACATCAAGCGGCTCCTCCACTGGATCCGCGTTGAGGGCCCGTCACACGGCATCCCGGCCGATGCGCCGATCGTCGTCGCGGGCAGTTCGGCAGGCGCCCACATCGCGATGATGACCGCGCTGACCGCGAACGATCCCCGGTTCCAGCCCGGCTTCGAGCACGTCGACACCACGCTGGCCGCGGCGGTCGGGCTCTACGGGTACTACGGCCGGCTGGGCAGTGCGACCCGGGACGTCTCGGACCCTGTGCGGCATCCGGCCTCCGGGGCGCCGCCGGTGGCGATCATCCACGGCACGCTGGACACGTACACGCCGGTCAAGGGCTCGCGGCGACTCGTGCGGCACCTGCGCGCGGGGTCGCCGAACCCGGTGGTCTACGCCGAGCTGCCGGGCGCGCCGCACGGCTTCGACGCGGTGTGCTCGCCGCGGTACCTCGCGGTGGTCGACGCGGTCGCCCGGTTCACGGACCGGTACGCCTGAGTGCTCCGGCCGCGTAAGGTTCCACTCACTGCCAGGACATCGTCGATCCGAGGAGACTCCATGCCGCTGACGGGACGATACGAACCCCCGCGGGTCGGCGACTACACCGCGCGCGAGGTCACCGGCGCCGAGCGCGACGAATGGTGGGCGCGGACGTGAGTCGCAGACCTCAGGAGTCCGACGCATGAGCAGGACGGCGATCGTGCTCGGCTGCGGCGGCACCATCGGTGCCGCCTGGGCGATCGCGGCCATGCACGCCCTGGGCGAGCAGACCGGTTTCGACCCGCGTGAGGCCGACGTCATGCTCGGCACCTCCGCGGGCGCCGAACTCGTCACCATGCTCGCCGGCGGCGTCTCCGTCTCCGAACTGGTCGACATGCAGTACGGCCGGGCCACCGACCCGAGGCTGCGGGACCACATCGCCTCCACTCCGCCCAGCGTGCCGCCGCTGCCGCGGCTTCCGTTGCTCAACCCGGGCCTCCTGCGCAAGCGCACCGGGCTGGCGGGCCTCACCGGCATCGCCCCCACGGGACGCGCGGACGCGGGGTGGCTGCAGCGACTCGCCGAGCAGTTCGAGGTCGGCGCCTGGCTCCCCCACCCCGCGGCCCGGATGGTGGCCTACGACGTCCGCGCCGGGGAGCGGGTCGTGTTCGGCGCACCCGGGTCGCCTCACGCGACCGTCGGCGAGGCGCTGCGCGCGTCCTGGGCGACACCCGGCTGGATGCCGCCGGTGCCGATCGGGGACCGCATCTTCGTCGACGGCGGGATGGGCTCGACCGCCTCGGTCGACCTCATCGGTCCGGAGGAGGTGGACCTCATCTACGTCATCGCCCCGATGGCGTCGGCACCGGGCGTCCGCATCCCCGGCCCCGGTGGCTCGCTCGAGTACCGGATGATCCGCCGCCCGATGTCGACCGTCCTGCACGCCGAGATCGACACGGTCCGCGCCCGCGGCACGACCGTCGTGCCGATCCTGCCGACCCCCGCCGATCTCGCCGGCCTGAGCGCGCATTTCATGAACGGCGCGCGCCGCACGCAGGCGTTCGAGCACTCCATGACCACCGCTCCCGCGACAGTCCGGTCGGCGCTCGCCGCCAACGGGGCCGGGGTGTGACTGGGCCGACTCAGCGATATGCGACTGGACCTCTCGACGTCGGCTGTCACCCTCTATCCCCCGACCGCGTCCGCGTCACGACCCCCTGGTGATCGCTAGTCGCTACGGGACGTTGGAACATCGCGCGCTGGCGGCGAGGGTCACGAGTTCACCGGTCAGCAGGCTCCGAGCCAGGTGACCACCGCGGGCACCGTCAGCGCGCCGCGCGGCGCGTGACCGGGCGGGTGCCGTCGCCGAGGTCCGGCTCCGGCAGGCGCCGGCCCGGATCCGCGAGCCCCACCGTGTGCCCCTCCGCGGACAGTCGCCGCATCGCCTCGAGCAACATCCGCCGGGCGCTGTTGTTGACCGAGGACACGCGGCTGAGGTCGAGCGTCACCTCCTCCGGCCCCTCGGGAATCTCGGCCAGGCGCCGCAGCACCTGCTCGGCACTGGCGAAGGTCATGGGGCCCTGCAGGCGGAACGTCCGGCGCCCGGAGATCTCGTCGAACCGCACCGATCGCACGGCCTCGACCTCGGTGACCGTGGTGTTCATCAGATGCAGCTCGAGGTCCCGCGACAGCCGCTCAAAGGTGCGCACGCCCTCGACACTGTGCCCGTGCTCGTCGAGCCGCGGCGAGAACACCCCCAGCCCCACCTGACCTGGCAGCGCGCCGAGGATCCCTCCGGACACCCCGCTCTTGGCCGGGATCCCCACCGTGGACATCCAGTCGCCGGCGGCGTCGTACATCCCGCACGTCGTCATCACCGCGAGGACCTGCCGCGCGACCGGTGCCGACACCACCCGCTCGCGCGTGACCGGGTTGACGCCGCCGGTGGCCAGCGTGACGGCCATGACGGCGAGGTCCCGCACCGTCACCCGGTACGCGCACTGCCGGGTGTACCCGCGCACGGCCTCGTCCGGATCGTCCTCGATGATCCCGCCGGCGCGGACCAGGTTGGCCATCGCGCGGTTGCGGAACGCCGTGCGCAGCTCGGACTCGCACACGGCGCCGTCGACCTCGAGACGCCGGCCCGCGAACGCCGACAACCCGTCCGCGATGACCGCGCTGCGCTCGTTCTCCGAGGCGCCGGGCGGGCCGACGAGCGTGTGCGTGGTGATCGCCCCGATGTTGATCATCGGGTTGCGCGGCCGGCCGGTGTCCCGGTTGAGGGAGATCTGGTTGAACGCGTCGCCGGACGGCTCCACCTCGACCTTCTCCAGCACCGCCTCGATCCCGCGGTCGCGCAGGGCCAGCGCGTAGACGAACGGCTTGCTCATCGACTGGATCGTGAACTCCGCGTCCGCGTCGCCGGCGGTGTAGACGACCCCGTCCATCGTGCAGGCGGCCACCGCGAACCGGTCCGGGTCCACGGCCGCGAGCTCGGGGATGTAGTCGGCGAGCCGGCCCTCCCCGCCGTCCGAGCAGGCGTTGCGGATCTCGAGCAGATAATCAGGTACCGGCGTCTTCACGCCACCAGCGTGTCATGACCGCCCGCGCGGGGGCCGATCAGTCCCGGGCGCGGGGCCTGCGATGCCCGTCAGGCGGCGGACCGCGCGGTCACGACGGCGTGCGGCGCACCCGGCTGCGTACGCCGGCCCGTCACCCTGAAGCCCGCGCGCTCCAGAGCGGTGACCATGCCGTCCATCGGCCAGAGGTAGGCCGTGGCCGCCGGGTGGGCGAACGGACCGTGACAGGGTCCGGTGAAGAACGACAGGAGCAGCTGCCCGTCCGCCTCGAGAACCCGGTGGAGGGTCGCCAGCGCCACGGGGAGCTCCCGTCCATCCATGTGGATGAGCGAGTACCAGGCCAACAGGCCGGCCCACCGCTCCTCCGTCCCGTCCAGATCGGAGATCGCGCCGTGCCGGAACGCCACGGTCGGAAAGCTCTCCCGGGCCATGTCGACGAACGGGCCGGAGGGTTCGAGCCCGTCCACCGCGTGCCCCAGCGCCGCCAGGTGCCCGGCCCACCGTCCCGTGCCCGAGCCGACGTCGAGGATGCGCCCGGGGACACCACCCGCCCACGCCTCGATGACCTCGCGGTCGGGATCGTCCGGGGCGACCTCCCTGCCCAGCACGCCCGCCAGCACCTCCGCCCGCGCCACGTACGCGCTCGGGATGTCCTCATATGTCATGTTCCTGATCCCCCCCCTTTTCCTTTGATCTCATGTCGATCAACGCGGACCACGCCTCGAAATAGTCCCCCCGACACGACCGGAAAGAATTGTGCGGATAAGTGATCCGCGTCAATGTTCCGGCAGCGGCCCGTCTCTATCGTGGGAATTACTCGGCGGCGGGTGCCGACCGGGACCGAGAGGAAAGGACAACGTCATGGCCGTAAAGAATGTCATTCACAGCATCCTGCGCGCGGAGGGGTTCTCCTGCCCGTCCTGTGTGGCCAAGATCGAGAAGCAGGTCGGTCGACTCGAGGGTGTCGAGAAGGTGGAGGTGCACTTCGCCTCCTCGCGGATCGAGGTCGACCACGACCCGGGGGTGTCCAGCGTCGATGACCTCGTGGCCGCCGTGGCGAAGGCCGGTTACAGGGCACGTCCCAGCGCCTTCTGACCGGACCGGTGACCCTTCACCTGCCCTCCGCCGTCCCGCGCGCCGATTCGCCCGGGACGGCGGAGCCGCGTTTTCCGGACATTCCCCCACCGCCGGGCCTGCCGTATCCGATCCTGCGGTTAATTGATCACCGTCATGGTCGCTTCACCGGAACGCTCTTATGGTAATTCCGACGGGTCGAGGAGATGTGTCGGAAACACCGCACCGAAATAAGGACCCGGATATCGAGGAGTAGGTCATGAATACCATCCGTAAATGGATATACGGGCGTTGGTTCGTCCCGATCCTGTCGGGGCTGCTCATCATCGGATCCTTCATCGCATCCGGTGTGGCCGGCTCGGACTTCCGCGGGCTCGAGGACAACGCGGTCCTCGCCGACGTGTTGATGCTCGCCGCCGCTGTCGTCGCGGGAGCCCCCATCGTCAAGAAGGCGGTCGATGCCCTGCTCATCCGCCACATCGGCATCGATCTGCTGGTGTCGGTCGCGGGGATCGGCGCGATCATCATCGGCAACTACTGGGAGGCGGCCGCGGTCACCTTCCTGTTCGCGATCGGTCACGCCCTCGAGTCGGCCACCCTCAACAAGACCCGCTCCGCGCTGGCCGAGCTGGTTGCCGTGGCACCGGACGTCGCGGTGGTGATGCGTGACGGCGAACAGGTGGAGGTCCCGGCCGGCCAGGTCCGCCAGGATGAGATCGTACTGGTCAAGAACGGCGCCAAGGTCCCCGTCGACGGCCAGGTCGTGGCCGGTTCCGGTGCGCTCGACGAGGCCTCGATCACCGGCGAGTCGATTCCCGTGGAGAAGTCCAAGGGCGACCAGGTGTTCGCCGGCACCGTGTCGCGCGGGGGATTCCTCCACGTCCTGGCGACCGGCATCGGTGCCGACACCACCCTGGCGCGGATCATCCACCGCGTCGAGGAGGCGCAGGACGCCAAGGCGCGTACCCAGAGTTTCATCGACCGCTTCTCCGCGTGGTACACCCCGGGCATCATGGTCCTGGCGCTGGTCGCCGGCCTGATCAGCGGCGATGTGGTGCTGGCGCTGACACTCCTGGTGATCGGCTGCCCCGGTGCACTGGTCATCTCGATCCCGGTCGCGATCGTCGCCGGCATCGGCAGGGCGGCCCGCAACGGCATCCTCATCAAGGGCGGGGAGTACCTGGAGACCTCCGCGAAGATAGACGTCGTCGCGGTGGACAAGACCGGAACCCTCACCGAGGGACGACCCGAACTGACCGACGTCCTCGTGCTGGCCCCTGACAGGTCCCGCGCCGACGTGCTGACCCTGGCGGCGGGCGGCGAGGCGGGCTCCGAACACCCGCTGGCCCGGCCGATCCTCGAGGCGGCCTCGGCCGAGGGGGTCGCCTACGACACTCCCGAATCGGTCCGGCCTATCGCGGGCAAGGGTCTAACCGCGCAGGTGGACGGCTATCGCGTCCTGATCGGCAACCAAGCGCTGCTGGACGAGTTCGGGATCGCCGACGACGGCGGCGCGGCACGGGCGGCCGACGACTTCGCCCGCGACGGCAAGACCCCCATGATCATCGCCGTCGACGACGAGGTGGCCGGCGTCATCGCGGTGGCCGACACCATCCGTGCCGATGCGGCCGAGATGATCGCCCGGCTCCACGGATCCGGTGTCGAGAAGGTCATCATGCTCACCGGTGACGTCCCGCTGGTCGCGGAGGCGGTCGGCGCGGCCACCGGGGTGGACGAGGTCCGGGCGGGGCTGCTGCCGGAGGACAAGCTGCACGCGGTCACCGAGCTGCAGCGGGCGGGCCACACCGTGGCCATGGTCGGCGACGGCGTCAACGACGCTCCCGCGCTGGCCACCGCGGACATCGGTGTCGCGATGGGCGCCGCCGGGTCAGCCGTGGCGGTGGAGACCGCGGATATCGCACTCATGGGTGACGACCTGCTCAAGCTGCCGGAGGCCGTCGGTCTGGCGAAGCGCACCGTGTCGGTGATGCGTCAGAACATCGCGGTCGCGATGATCACCGTGGCCGCGCTGTTGGCAGGTGTCTTCGCCGGAGGGGTCACCATGTCGATCGGCATGCTCGTCCACGAGGCGTCCGTCCTGGTGGTCATCGTCAACGCGATGCGCCTCCTGCGCCGGCGGGTCGACGTCCACCGCACCGTCGCCGACCCGGATCGCCGGGGGCGGCACCGCGTGGCGGTCTCGGCCTGACCTGACACGACATCGCGGGCCCGCACCGGAAGATCGACCGGGCCGGGCCCGCGGTGTCTCGTCAGATCAGTGGTCGGCGTCCGCCTTGGTCTGATGGACGGTGCCGTGCTCGTGCTCGGGCGGGCCGTACAGCGAATACACCTTGAGGTCGTCATCACCGATGTTGGTGACGTTGTGCCAGCTCCCGGCGGGCACGAGGATGACCCAGTCGTCGGAGACCTCGCGGACGAAGTCGAGCTGGTCCTTCGCCGGCCCCATCTCGACCCGGCCCGTGCCGGCCTCGACGCGGAGGAACTGGTCGTGGTCGTCGTGGACCTCGAGACCGATATCGTCCCCGGGGCGGATGCTCATCACGGTGAGCTGCATGTGCGATCCCGTCCAGAGGGTGGTCCGGTAGTTGTCGTTGGCGAGGGTGGCGTCCTCGATGTCGACGACGAACGGGTTCGGACCCTGGTCAGTGGGGCTCATCGATATTCCTGCTTCCGTAGGCGGGTACACACTGTGGCCGGCGGCCGATGTTGTCCTCCCGAGTTTCGGTCACTCCCGGGCCACTTTCAACCAAGGGCAGGCTGTGCAACGCCCCGCGAACGCTCGCGGGCGCTCAGCGCGGCTCGGCGATCTCGGCCAGTCGTTCGCGGTCGAGCACGGCGGTCCAGCGGCGACCGGAATCGATGATCCCCTCCCGCCGGAGCCTGCTCATCACCCGTGACACCGACTCGGGTGTGGACCCGGTAATCCCTGCCAGGTCGGAGCGCGTCAACGGTAACTCCAGCAGCGTTCCAGCCGCGCGGCCGTCGCCGAACCCGGAGCGGGCCTCACCGAACTTGTCGGCGACACGCAGCAGTGTCCCGGCCACCCGCTGGGCCACGGTACGGGTGGCGTGGTGCGTCACCGTGGTACGCGCGTCCTCGAGCAGCCCCGTTAGGTGGTCGATGACGCGCAGCGCCACCTGCGGGAATCGGGTGAGGAGGTCGCGGAAGTCCTCGGCGCCGATCCGCAACGCGCACAGTGTGTCGATCGCCTCGACCGTTTCGCCGTACCGCGGCGTGCCGAGCGAGTCGACACCACCGGCGAAATCACCCGGTGCGAGCAGGTCGACGACGACGGTCCTGCCGTCCTCGGAGTCCCGGTACGCTTTGGCGCGACCGTGGGCGATGACATAGAGGTACCCTGAGCGCTCGCCCTCGGTATACACGGCGTCGCCGGAGCCCCACGACAGGGACACCGCCCGCCGGTCCACCTCAGCGATCCCGTCGGCGTCGAGGTCGGCGAAAAACGGAGTGCGGTGCAGGACCGCGAGCCGCACGTCGATCGAGCAGGCGTGAGGTCGTGCGCAGGTCGGTCGCAGCGGTGTCCGGCGACGTCCGGGGATCTCCGTCACGTCGTATCGTGGCGCTTCAGGTCGCTCGTGGCGGGGCCCTCGATGAGTTCACCACACGCCGTGAAGCGGGACCCGTGCCAGGGGCAGTCCCACGAGCGCTCGGCGTCGTTCCAGCTGAGCACGGCCCCCATGTGCGGGCACAGCAGGCCGACAGTGCACTTCTCGCCGTCGTCCCCCGTGGCCTCGCCGACCGGTCGGACACTCGGCCGCGGCTTGCGGACCACCGACTGCGCCGCGGTCGCGGCCAACTGCAGAGGCAGGTCCGCGAACAGGGGAACCGCGTTGCGGGCCGACCCGGTGATGCTGGGCTTACCGAACGACACCCGCGGGTCCAGGCCCTCGAGCCGGTCGACCATGATCCCGGCCGCCGCCGGCGCGCCCGTGAGGCCCCACTTGCTGTAGCCCCCGGCGAAGTGGACGCGGCCGCGTCCCCACGGCAGCGGGCCGGACCTGGGCAGCATCGTCACCGGGTGGAAATCCTGCGCGGACCAACCGTGGGTCATCGTCGCGCCGGGGAAGTACTTCTCCGCGTACTCGCGCAGGGAGTCGAGCTTGGACGCCGTGCCGGTCGCGGTGCCCGTGCGGTGGCCGTTGCCGCCGACGAACAGGATCTCGCCGTCCGGGGTGGGCACGGTCCGCAGCGACCGCACCGGGCTCTCGACCGAGCCGTACATCCCCTCCGGCAGCCCGCCGGAGTACTCGAACGACGCGAGGTAGGACCGCTCGGGCTCCATGGTCGCCACCGTCGGGCCGCGGTCCAGCGCGGGGGACGCGGTCGCCAGGACCACGTCGCGCGCGGTCATCGTGCCCGGGTCGGCGGTGACGGTGACGAACGCGCCGTCGCCAGTGCCCCGCGCCTTGAGGCCGGTCACGCGGGCGTGCTCGACGACCCGCACGCCCAGCGCCGTGGCCGCCCGGACCAGCGCCGCGAGCGCCTGCACCGGGTCGATCTGCATCTGATCCGGCAGCTCCACCGCCGAGCGGGCGGGGAAGGGGACGTCGATCCGGTCGTACCACCGGGCGGGCAGGCCCAGGTCGACCATCGTGCGCATCTCCTTGCGCAGCGTCGAGGTTCCCATCACGCCGCGCGAGAACGTCACCGCGCGGCGACGTTGTGCGTCGACGCCGTGCGACTCGCAGAACTCGGCCCACCAGTCCAGGCCGTAGCGGCTGGCGTCGGCGTACTCGCGTGCGGTCTCCAGGCCGTGCTTGGAGCGGATACTCGACAGTCGCGTGCCCTGCAGCACCGAGACCTTGGCCGTGGTCGCGCCGCTCGCCCCGGCGCCGACGGTGTGCGCCTCCAGGACCACGACGGACTTGCCTCGCGCGGCCGCCATGAGGGCGGTGATGAGGCCGGTGAACCCCGCGCCGGCGATCACCAGGTCCACGTGCTCGCCCTCGGGGAACTCCGCCGCCGGGGGGTCGATCGTCGTGCGTCGCCAGAATGATGTGCCCATGGTGCGTCTCCTCTGAGCTCTCGCCGCGGATGTCGCTGGCGCTCACTGTAAGACAGGCCGTATGTGCCCGCACCCGCTCGGCGGGCGCGGGCACGGGCCTCAGTAGTAGCCGGAACCGAGCCTCTCGAGCACCCGCCGCAGGTCCGACGCGAACTCGGCCGCGTCCCGCGCAGTGAGCCTCGAGTAGCTCAGCACCAGCCCCGCCACCGCGTGGCTCTCCGCCTGCCCGCTGAGCGAGCGGGTGCGCCACCCCGTCTCCTCGAGTGCACGGACCACCTCGTCGTCGTCATATCCGGGTAGCACCACGCACAGGTGCAGGCCCGCCTCGACACCCGTCACTTCCGGGCCCGGACACTCGCGCGCGAGCGCCGCCACCAGGCGGCCGCGACGATCGGCATACACGCGCGCCGCCCGCGCCAGGTGGCGGTCCATCGCCCCCGTCTCCAGGAACGCCGCGAGCGCCTCGGCCGGCAACGACGACGGGCCCCGGCGGTGGACCACCAGCCATCGCTCGACCTCGCGCCGCAACGACGCCGGCGGCAGGCACCACGCCACCCGCAGGTCGGGCGCCACCGACTTGGACGAGGTGCCCACGTACGCGACGTGATCGGCCGCGCCGGGTAGCGTGACCAGCGCGGGCAGGGGGGCGACGCCGTAGCGGAACTCGCCGTCGTAGTCGTCCTCGATCACCAGCGAGCCGGTCCGCCGCGCCCACTCCACCACCGCGACCCGCCGGTCCACGCTCATGCGGTGTCCCAGCGGGAACTGGTGGGCGGGCGTGGTGAAGACGATCGCGCGCTCGGCGCCCAGGCGCGCGGCGTCGAGGCCGCCCGGCTCGGCGGGGTGCAGGCGGACGTCGAGGCCCTGCTCGCGGGCCATCAGTCGCGCGCCGCGGTAGCCGGGGTCCTCCATATGGAACACCGCGGGTGGCCGGTCGGGGCCCGCGGCGGCGAACGCCGCGCACAGGGCCGCGATCGCCGAGCGCGAACTGTCGAACAGCAGGGGCTCCGCGCCCGCGATACCACGGTGACGACGCAGGTGCCCGGCGAGCGCCGCCCGCAGGGACGGACTCGGCTCCTCCCACGGGTTCAGCCCCGCCAGCCCCTGCGCGGCAGCCACCCGCACCGCGGCTCGCCACGCACGCTGGTCCACGAGGGTCGCGTCCGGGATGCCGGGCCGGAGGTCCCGCGGCGAGCGGCCCCGGCGGG
>NZ_KV823840.1:0-13664 GCF_001815995.1 Dietzia sp. HMSC21D01
AGCGCCGGCAGCTCCAGCCCCTGCTCCGGCACCGGATGTAGCGGCGCCGGTACCCGCCGTGCCCGCTCCCGCGCTGGCAGGGGCCGCAGCCGACGCACCGGGAGGAGGCGGGGGCGGTGTCGAGCCTCCGCCTGCGCCGCCTCCACCGCTTGGCGGGTTGCTGCCCGTGTCGGTGCCGCCGTCGAGGACCTTCTTGGCTGTGTCGGCCTGCGGGGCAGATGGCACCGGCACGGGCCGGTTCAGCGCGGACTTCGCCTCTTGCTCGGACGACATCGCGTGGTACATGTCGAAGCCGACGAACGACAGGAACTTGTAGGTGATGTAGGGCGCGAACGCGGCGATGAACATCAGCACGACGCCGGCGATGGGGTCGGAGATGGAGGCCAGGTCGGCCTCGATCGGGGCCGAGACCTGCCCGATCGCGACGAGGAAGATCACGACGAGGACGAGCTTGGAGAAGATCAGGGCGATCACGAAGGCCGCCCACTTGGCGAACCAGCCCTTGGTCGCGTCCCACGTGGCCCCGGCCAGGGCGACCGGGCCGAATACGATCGCCACGAGCAGCAGCGCCTTGCGGATCAGCAGGGAGAACCACACGATCGCCGCCGCCGATATGGCCAGGCCGGCGAGGAAGATCGTGAGGATCGCCCCGACGCCAGGGCCGCCGATGTTGATGGCGCCGAGGGCGACGGCGAGGAGCCCGATCTGGGTCCCCATCCCTTCCATCGTGTTGCCGGTAGCCTGCACGATCCCGACCGCGAGCTGATCGGTCACCTCCAACAGCAGCGCCGTCAGCGTGATCACCAAGAAGCTGCCGAGGACGGACTTCGCCAGGCCGAGCGCCGCACGGCTGAGCGCGGTGGGGTCGCGGTGGACCAGGCCGGTGATGAGCTGGAGGCAGAAGAAGATCAGCATCACGAACACGGCGACACCGAAAAGGACGTTGTAGACGCCGACGTACTCGGCGCTCGTGACGTCGACGAGGGTCGTGGTGTCGAACACCCACCAGACGGCCTCGAACAGCCATGCGGCGGCCCCGGCCATCGCTTGCGCGAGCCAGTCGAACGGAGCCGCGATCAGGGAGGCGGTGCCTTCGCCGACGGCGTCGCAGACGGAGGAGATGACCGGGACGTCGCAGACGCTCACCGCGCCCACCCCCGCCGTCGGAGGTCATGTCGGGTCGTCATTAGACGGCCTGCCCGACGCCCCAGAAGAAGTTCACCAGCGTGACCGCGGCGCCGCAGATGATCGCCGCCCCGCAGGAGACGAGGACGCCGACCTTGCCGCGGCTGGCGAGGTGGGGGTTGCTGCTGTTCGATCCGAGACCCCAGACGATCGCGGAGACGATGAGCGCGAGGACGGAGAGGATCAGGCCCACCGTCATGACGGCGCCGACGATGATGCGCAGCTGCTCGATGCCCGGAAGGCCCGAGCTGTTGGGGTCGATGTCGATCACAGTTGTGCTCCCTTGACTGGTCGAGACGGGGTTCTCGACGGTCAGGTGCACACCCGCTCCCAGCGCAGGCGGGGGCGGTCAGAGCCGGGTGCCGACGTCCAGGAGGAAGTTGAGCCAGGCAACGCCGGCGCCGGATAGCGCGGCGGCGCCGACCGCGACGAGCAGGCCGGTGCGCGCCTTGGTGGCGGCCTGGTAGTTGCCGCTGGCGGACGCGATCGCCCAGATGATGGCGCAGACGATGAGCATGAGCACCGCGGTGACGAGCACGAACATCAGCAGCGCGCCGACGATGGACCGAAGGTCTGCGGCGCCGCCCACGCCGCCGAAGTCGGGGAACACGTCCATCACGCACCCCCGGCGGTGCAGAGGGCGGGGGCGGCTTCGCCGCCCGCAATCCCTTCGGCACCGTGTTCGGTGAGCCAGGCGTCGGAGTCCACCGGGTCCGCTCCTGCGCCGCCGGGGTGGACTTGTAGGTGGAGGTGCGGGCCGGTCGAGTGCCCGGAGGAGCCGACGTCTCCGATGTGCTGCCCGGCGGTCACGGTGTCGCCTTCGGCGACGTGGATGCCGTGCTGCCACATGTGCACATACATCGACGCGACCCGCTCACCGCCGACGGTGTGCTCGATGACGATGACCCCGCCACCTGCGTCGGTGTAGTTCGCGCGCACCACGACGCCGTCGGCGACGGCATAGATCGGGGTTCCATCGGGGGCAGCGAAGTCCGAGCCGGCGTGGAAGCGACGTTCCCCGGTGATCGGGTCATTGCGCCACCCGAACGGACTCGTCCGCACCCAGGTTCCCTCGGGAAGCGGGAGCACGATCCTGGTCGTCTCGGGCACGACCGGTGTCTCATCCCCGCCGCCGTTGCCGGAGGGCGCGGGTCGGGTGAGGGCGTCGAGGATCGCCTGCGCCACCGGCTGGTAGTTCTGATACCTGTCCGGGTAGGCGCTGACCTCGACGGCCTGCGCGGCCTCTCCGGGGTCGAGCTGCTGCCAGCCCGGGATGTCGAGCAGCCCCCGCGGGGATGGGTAGTTCGGGCCGGACTCGCCGCCGTAGAACGCCCTGGCCTGGTAGGTCGAGTCCATGAGCTCGGCGACGGTGCCCCAGCCGCTGGCGGGCCGCATCTGGAACAGGCCGAGCGAGTCATGATCCGACCCGTTGCCGTCGTGCGGGTAGTCCGCGGACTCGGGGTAGGCGCTGGTGTTGGCAAGCATCCGCAGGGTGGATTCGGTGAGGGCGGCCATGAGTGCGATGAGCACCCCGTCGCGTCCGACGCCGGTGGTCTGCCTGCCGACCGTGATGATCGTCGCCGCGTGCGTGAGCTGTTGCCGGTCCAGCGTGACCGTCTCCCCGTTGCGGGTGGTGGCGGTCAGCGAGTCCGGGATCGGGCCGACCGCGAGTGAGCCGGGCGTGCAGACGGCGGCGGTCGCGGAGGTGCCGCCGAGGGCGGCGACGCCCAGCAGGGCCGTGGAGGGCCCGATGAGCAGCAGGGTGAGGGCGAGGACGGCGAGCTTCTTCATCGCGACGCTCCCGGCTCAGTGCAGCGGGGTGTCGAGCTCGGACAGCCGCAGCACCTCGCACGAACCTGATGCCGCGCCGTGGCCGGGCGTGGGCGGGGTGCAGACGAGGAACACGGTGAACGCGACCGGGCGGGACGCCTCTACCGGCGTCGTGCCCCAGGTGCCGTCGCGGTGCCGGGTGCCCTCGAAGGTGTAGGCGATTGCCCCGGCCGGGATCTGGCCGGGGGCGGCTTGATCGACGGCGGTCTCCCACGCCTCCGGGATGAACACCTCGTCGATGGTGAGCCACTGGCGCGTCGCGTACTGGCGCAGCTGCGCCCACGCCTCCGTCGTCGGGAGGTAGGCGCGTACGTCGCCCACGAACGCATCCGCCTCGGAACCGTGGGCGGCATCCGCGAGCACCTGCGCATAGTCCGAAGGCGTGTGCCCGGTCGTGGTGTCCCAGGTGAACAGCGCGGTCGCGACCGCGCGGGCGAACGCTTCCGGGCCGAGCCTTTGCGGCAGCGGCTCCAGCTCACCGCCCGGCATCGGGCCGGGCGTCACTGGCATCGTGGTGGAGGGTCGTTCGCTCGGTGCCGGGTCGGCCGGGGCGGCGGGGCCGCGGACGAGTCCGTAGATGCCGATGCCGACGAGGATCAGCAGGGCGAGGCCTGCGGCAGTGGCGGCGATCAGCAGGCGACGACGGCGACGGTCATCGGGGGCGGCGGGGTCCATGAACAGGGGTCCTTCCCGGACGGCAACAAGGGGATGCGTGGCTGCCAGGAAGGTGCGCGCCACCGCCCTGTTCAGGCGGTCTGCTCGGGTCGGCCCTCCCGGGCGACGCGCGCGGCATCGGCGAACGCGACGGTGCCGGCGATCGTCTCCTCGAACCGTGCCCATTGCTCGGTGGTGAGTGCCGGGCCGACCTCGGTGGGGTCGTAGTGCTTCCACCACGAGGCCATGTCGTCCCACGTCGCGGTGAACACGGTCAGAGGGAACGGCACCGGGAGGCCCGGCTCCACCGCCGTCAGTGCGGGCCGCTTCGCCTTCCTGCCGGTCTTGGCTGCCTTGACGCGGGCGAGCGCGGACTGCGCCAACTGCTCCAGCTCTGCGGCCTTCGCCTCCCGCTCCGCGGCCCGCACCGCATCCGCTTCGGTACGGGCCCGCTCGCGCAGCCCGGCGGGCTGTGCCAGGTCGGCGGCGAGCTGGTCGAGCTCCGCCAGCGACAGCTCCGCGTTCACGCGCAGATGCGACGGATAGACGCTGCCGCCGGTCTTGATCCGCTCGATCTCCTGCGCGGCGCGCGCCCGCACCGCCTCGGGCTGGGACTCGTCCGCGGCGAGGTCTTCCAGCCGGCCGATGCGCTCCAACGTCGTGTATGAGGCGCGGCCAGTGACCATCCGAGCGGCCTGCGCGCGGGTCTTGCCCTGCTCGATCTGCGGTGGTGCCAAATTGGCACCACCGTCTTCTGCATCTTCGGCGGACGTTTGGAACCTGGTGGCCTCCTGTCGGCGGGCGGCGTCCTCGGCCAGCAGGGCCTTCAGCTCGCGGTAGAGGGCGGCAGCTTCGAGCTGGGTGAGGGGCTTGTGGAGCTGGTTGTCGTCCTGCTCCGCCAGGAGCTGCCCGAGCCGGTCGGAGACCCCGGACCGCACCCACACGTTGACGGTCTTGATGCCGAGCAGCTTGATCGCCGCGAGCCGGCGGGCTCCGCAGATCAGGTGCCCGTCGAGGGTGACCGTGATCGGCTGCAGCAGCCCGTGGCGACGGATCGACTCGACCAATGGGGTCAGGTCGCCGTGGTCGTGCCGGTGCCGCGCGCCGACGATGATCGAATCGACCGCGCGCTCCAGCTCGATGCGTCCTTCCAGTGGCGTGCTCATGACCCGCCGCTCCCGGCACCGAATCTGGGTGCGGCGAGTCCGGCGGTGATCACGAGGTTGTCGTCTGTGAGGAGTGCTCGCAGCGGCTGGCCGATTAGCAGGCGGCGGAGCATTCCGCGGCCGGCGTTCGTGTGCGTGAGGGCCGGGTCGGGAACGCCGAGCACGACCCGCAGCAGCGCCGTCCAGGAGGCGCTGGGGAGGTCGAGGAGGGCGCGGGCCTGCCGGTCACGGCGCAGCACCTCGAACGCCGACGCCCGCGACACCGACTCCGCGAGCCGCGTAGTGATGTACTCGACCGCAGCCCGCGCCGTCGCAGGCTCCCACCCGACCCAGCTCAGGAACGCGATGGTGTCCTCGATCGCGGCGGTCACATTCACTGCCCGCTCCGGCACCGCATCGCCATCGGCATCCGGCTCCCCGTCGGTGAAGGGATCGAACCGGAACGCGGGGTGGTAGTCGGGCAGCGGGTTCTCCCGATCGCTGAACCGCTCCGCGTCATGGAACACCGAGTAGCGGGGCCGGCGGGCCTGGTGGACGGAGCACAGCAGCCCGTTGCCGCGCTCCTCCGCGGTGCATGTCACCTGCACCGCCCGCGTGATCACCGCCCACGGGTCCTCCGCCCGGCGGGTCGCGGCACCGCGCATCGCCTCGAATGCCGCAGACGCCGCCTCCCACGGGTCCAGCCCGTGCTTGCGGGCCAGCGCCGCGTACTTTCTCGCCGCATGTTCCATGAGCGCAGCGGCCTCCGGGTCATGGCGCCACGCTCCGCGCCCCGCCTCGTGGAGGCGGGTGAGCAGGGCGCGCAGCGCCTCCGAGTCCTCGAATCGTGCCCGCCGGTCGCGGGCCGTGGCAGTCTCCATGACGGCACCTCCTGACAGGCAGGTGCGCACACGGCCCCCAGTGGCCTGGCTTCGCGCCGTCGCGCCGGGGGCGAACATGGTTACCCGAGCCCGATCCCGGAGCGCGACACCCAGGAGTAGTGCTCCCCGGACCTGCGGCCGAACGCCGTCACGGGCGGCAGCCTCCGGGCACGCTCGCTCACGAACCGGACACCCGTGCGCGCCCCGGTGTGCGTCGCGCGGAACGCCTGGCCGGGAACCCGGCGGGAGCGGCGGGCGAGCTCAGCCTGGAAGTTGATACCCCGTCCCGCGATCCGGGCAGAGCGGGACGCCATCAGGTCGGTCGGACGCACCCACTCCACGCCCGGCCGTCGCTTATTCGCCGCCTCCGTGGCGCCTTGGGTCAGCGACGGGTCGCGGTGCCGGGCGAGTGCCGAGGTACCCCCTTCCCGCGGCGTCTCGTCGCGCTCCCGCCGGTCCGGCTCGCGCTCGACCTGCTCGTGGAGAGCGGTCGTGTGCTGGTCGTCGTTCATGGCGTCTCCTTCTCCTCAGCCGTCGTCAGTGCGGGCGGGCCGAACCAGCGGCCCACGGTGGATGGGTGCACGCCCAGATGGCGGGCGATGGCCTTGTTCGACCAGCCCTGCTCCCGCAGGCGCGCCGCGAGCTCCCGGCCTACCTGGCGCACAGGCATGACTGCCGGCGGCGCCGGTGCAGCATCAGGCATGTCCTCATCAGGCGCAGACTCCTCGGCGGGCTCGATACTCACGGGAAGGGGGCGAGTGAGGATCACGGTGAGGTGCGTGATCGCCAGCAGCACCAGCGGCGGCACCGCCGCCACACACGCGGCGAGCACGCCCGGCACGTCGGCGTCGGCCGCGACGACGGCGTGGATGGCGTTCGCCGTCACCGACACCAGTGCACCGGCCGCGAGCAGCAGCCACGGGTACCAAGCCGACCGCTGGCCCGCGAGGGCGACGACAGCGACCGTCGCGACGACGATGATCCCGTCGACGATGAGCGGCCAGGCCCACGCCTGCCCGGCATCCACGCCCGAGCGGCGAGCGAGGTCTGCGAGGGCGGTGAACGAGAGCCAGAACGCGCCGGCCGCGATGAACACCGTCCCGGCCACGGCCGTCACGACCGCGACCCGCCCGCCCCGCGGCCGTACGGTCGTTGGCGGATTCATGAGAGCACCTGCCCGGTGAGCTTCGTCGGCTGGCGCGGGGCATCGCCCTGTCCGACGACGGATGCGGGCTGGACGTGCGTGGCGCGGTATGCAGAGCGGATCGTGGTCTCGATCTCCCGTTGCGGGAGGCCGACCTGTTCACCGGCCGGGGCGAGTGCGTCGACCATCTCGGGCAGTGACAGGCCCGCCTCCGCGAGACGGCACGATGCCCAGAACAGGCCGCGGTTGCGCTCGCCTTCGGCGCGCATTCCGACCCATGCGGCCAGCCGCGCCGCATCCTCCGAGCGGATCGGGCCGCGCACCTGGTGCGGGGCAGGCTCCGGGCGCGGGTCGAGGAAGTCCCGCAGCCGAGCCGCACCGACCGGGGCGGGCACACGGTCGGCACCGGCGACGAACTCGTAGGAACCGGAGCCTGTCACGGCCGAGGGCGGGACGATGATGTAGCCGCCGTCGCCGCGGAAGTCCACATGCGCCTTCGCCGCCTGCCACGACCGCTGCGGCCGGTCCGGGTCGGCCGGGAAATAGAAGTGCGCCCCGCCCGACGCCGACCTGACCACGGCCAGCCAGCCCGGCACCAGTCCGGCACGGCGGGAGCGCTCGAACGCGGCGAACCCGTCGCCGCCGGGCTTGCGGTCCACATCGACGACCTCGACCCCGGAGGCGGCGCCGGTCGGGATGCCGATGTTCGCGGACGGCCAGCGCCGCCACCACGCCGCCACCTGGCGGGTCTCGGTGGTTGCCGTGTGGAACCCGCCGGGCTGCGCCTGCGGGTTCTCCTCGTCGGGCTTCAACAGCGGGTTCTTCGCGCCCGGGACGCACGGGAACACCGGCACCCCAGCAGCCGCGAGCCGTGCGGCGGCCTGCGGCAATGGAAGGCCTGACACCGAGGCGAGGACGCTGGCGACGCTCATGACAGGCTCCTCACCGCCACGTCCGCAGGACGTGACGAACGCGCCGACTCGACCGGCACCGACTGGGGTGCGATCCGCTCTGAGCCAGCCACACGCGAAGTCGCTGCCGGCTCACGGGACAGGCCGGGCGGGTCGCCGGTGCCGACCTGGACGGTGGGCAGCGCGTCGAGAATCGTCACCGCGACCTTGCGGACGCGCTCGCCGGTGGCCTGCACGACCTCGACCGGGTCCTTGTCCTTCACCGTGCCCGCCCAGCCTGAGACATACGGGATCGTGTAGGCGGTGGTGTCCATGCCATGCGCGGCGCCGATCATGAGCGCCACGGACTCGGCCTCGACCTCGCCGATGCCGCGATGCCCGGTCGCATCGGGATTGTCGGGGCCGTGCAGCATCACATGCGCGAGCTCGTGCGCGAGGGTCTTCACCTGCGCGGCCTCGTCCATGTTCGTCCGCACCGCGACCGTGCGCGCCTGGAAGTCGGTCAGGCCGTTCGCGCCGTGGATCATCCCCTCGTGCTCGACCCGCAGCACCGAGAAGCCCTCAGCCACCGCCAGCGCCGAAAGCCCGTTCCACAAGCCGTCCGGCGCCTGGCCTTCCAGTAGCGCCGGCGCCGGGCGTTCAGGGATCGGCGGGCCGTCGGTCATCGAGACATCCCAGACACGCACCGGGATCGCTCGGACCATCTTCGACCGGACCGTTTCGCCGGGTCTCGGCTTCTCATACTTGTCCAGCCGGCGCCATGATTCGGGGTTCTGCGGTGTCGAGGACGCGAACCGCGCCATCAGCGGGGCGAAGATCTGCATCGACCCGCCTGCGAGCGGCGAGCGACCCAGCGCCTTCCATTGTTTGTAACCGGCCACGAAGGTCGGCTCTGGCGCGCTTGTGCGACCTGCCTCGTAGAGATCGAGATGTTGAGCCCAGATCAGCAGCGTGTTGTTGAACGACTTCGCCCGGAACCGGGCCGCGAACTCCAGCGCATGCTTCCAGTCCTCACCCGAGACGAGCTGATCGACTGCAGCCGTTAGCCGCTCATGGAGCTGTTGGAGCCGCGCATCCTGCGCCGCTCGCGCCTCCTCGTCCGTCGCCATCAATGACCTCCTCCCGGCGAGGCCAACGGCACAAGCCGTTGACCCTTGCGACCATGAGGTGCGCCGGGCGGATCAGGAAGAAGAGACGGACAACGGACTGGGCCTGTGGCCGTCAGGCTCCGCGATGAACCCGACGTATTTGACGTGTTCTACACGGCAGTCCAAGACCTGTCGACGTCGCCGGTGAAACGTGGGACACGCGTCGAGTGGAGCGGTTCATACGACGAGTCCGCAGAGGTTACCGGCTGGTGTCGTTGGCAGCGATAGCGTGGCTTTGTCGATCTTCAGGAACCGTGTGTGGTGTGCGTCGGTACTGTGTCGGCGTGATGCCGTAGCGACGATGAAACCAGTGGGATGCTACGCGCGGGTCACTCCACCCGACTTCGCTCGCGGCACGCATCACGGAAATATCGGTTTCTTCAATGAGCCGCGCGAATTCAGTGAGCCGGAGTTCAGTGAGTAGACGCATCGGGGCGGCGCCGGCGTGCTGTACGCACATGCGGGTGAGGTGGGTCCGTGAGAGGGAGAGCTCTCGTGAGAGCGCTCCAACGGTCCACGGCTCTGCGATGCGCCCGCGAAGCAACCGGATTGCCTGACCGACGTAGCCAATAGATCCGGAGTCGGTCAGTCGTCCATTGATAGGTGTCCACGGCGCCGTGGTGGTCTCCGACGCTTCATCCAGAAAGTACGGCAGTATCAACCTCATCCATCGCGCGAGAAGCTCGAGAGTGTGAGTCGCGACGACTTCGGGCGAGTGGGTCCCGCTGCGCAGGATGCTCATCTGTCGCCATATCGGCTCGACCTGCCGCAGCACAGCGATACCTGGTGCAAGGACGATCGCGCGGCCGTCCCACTCGAGGGGATGTAGTCCTGCGATTACTCGTTCTGCGTCGGGGAGGAACCATGCCATCTGGGTGCGCCAGAACTGCTCGTCGGCATAGATGGCCCAGATTCGCACAGAGGGGGATGGCCGCACCCGGCACCATTTGCCGGTGCCAAGGGCAAGAGACATGCCAGGACGCAGGACATGCCTGCTCTCAGCAGTATCGAGGGCGCAAGAGCCCTCGACGACGTTGAGTATCTTCGCGTGCCGGAATACGGTACGGCTTGACGGGACCGTACGCACCATCTCTATGGCCGCGATATCGCCTGGCGCTTGAACCGCTGCGTAGGGGCGCGTGAACCTTATCGGTTGACTGGGCGGCAAGTCGTGCGCGGCCTCGAACGCGTCCTCTGGCGTAGCGGCCACGCTGCGCACGGCGCACCGTCAGCTCAGCTTGCCTTCCGAGTCGCGTGGTCGCACGCGGTGTTCGCTGAGGATCGAGATCCGATTGAACATGTTGATAGCCGCAGCGACCCACTCCGCGGCCGCGAACTCCGCCTCGGAGAGAGTGCTTCGGGCCTGCGCGAGCTCGACATTCACGGCGGCGTCGAGCGGGAGCCGGGTGGCTGCTTCAGCGATCGCGAGCAAGGCGCGCTCTCGATCGCTGAACAGGGGCGACTCGCGCCAGGCGGGCAAGATGTCGAGTAGTTGCTGATTGAGGCCTGCGCGCCTTGCCTGCCGCGAATGCAGATCGAGACAGAAGACGCATCCGTTCAACTGCGACGCCCGAACCTTGATCAACTCGCTCTCGGCGGGAGTGAGTCCGCGTTGCGATGCGGCCTCAGACGCAGCGGTCGCGAACGCAGACGCGGCTTCCCATGCTTCTGGGACGGCCTTGTCCATGTAGGGGCGTGGTCCATGCAAGGTGGACATCAGCGATCATCCTTGGCCGAGCCGCCATCGGAGTCGAGGCCCTTCCCGACCTCGTCCATGTCGAGTCCTCTGACGTTCTCTACCACTTCGGCCAGGGCAGTGGGCGGTAGGGCACCGGCCTGGCTGAAGACGAGCAACCCCTGGCGGAAGGCGAGCAGAGTGGGAATCGCGGTGATTTGGGCCGCCGCGGTGATGCGCTGCTCCGACTCCGTGTCGAGCTTCGCGTGGACGATGTCCGGATTGTCTTGCGACGACTTCTCGAAGACCGGCGCAAACTGATGGCATGGTGCGCACCAGTCCGCCCAGAAGTCGACGAGGACAATGTCGTTCTGATTGATCGTGACCTCGAAGTTGTCCTCGGTCAGTTCGACGGTTGCCATGTGGATTCTCCTCTTGTGCGTATGACGATCAGTGGTGGTGTCCGTGGGGTTGCCAGGGAATCGCGTGTCGACGACGTCCGCATACTCCGGATGAGCGCGGATGTACGCGGCGGCGAAGGGGCACGAGACCGTCGCGGTCTTCTTGTCCTCGCGGAGACTGTCGAGGACGCCTCCAAGGAGTCGCGCCGCGACTCCCTTTCCGCGGAACTCGGGGAACACGGACGTCGCGAGCAGAAGCACCCGGTCGCCGGTTCTGCTGTAGAGCAGGCCGGCGGCGAGCTTGCCGTTCACGGTCGCTTCGTACAGCTCGGACTCGACGTTCTCAGTGATGACGAAGTCTTCGGCTGCGTCCGAGGATGCAGCCGGGAGGTCAGTGTCGGCGTCGGTCGCGGTCAAGCCGATCATTCCGTCGGGATGTTTCATGTCTCTCCTATCGCGAGATCTCGGTCAGCGGCCCGGTAGTACCCAGTCGGGTCGGATGAAATGGCACGAGTAGCCATTGGGATGCTTCTGCAGGTAGTCCTGGTGTTCGGGTTCGGCCTCCCAGAACGGGCCGGCTTCGCCCACCTCTGTCACGACTTTTCCTGGCCAGCGGCCGGAAGCGTTGATCGCTTCGATCACGTGGAAGGCGACCTTCCTCTGTCCCTCGGTCGTCGTGAAGATCGCTGATCGGTAACTGCGCCCGATGTCGTTTCCCTGACGGTTCCGAGTGGTGGGATCGTGAATCTGAAAGAAGAACTCCAGCAGTGTCTGGAATCGGATGATCGAGGGGTCATAGATCACTTCGAGGGCTTCTGCGTGATCCCCGTGATCCCGGTAGGTCGCGTTGGGGGTGTCGTCGTCGCCGGAGTATCCGACGCGGGTGCTCACGACGCCCGGGAGTGAGCGGAAGAGCTCCTGGGCTCCCCAGAAGCAGCCGCTGGCGAGGATCACTCTCGAGGTCGGCATCGTCTTCTCTCTCTTCACGGCGGGCAGGACGCCCCTTCGGGTCACGATACGGAGCCGGGTGCTGTCCAGGTGGCCTGGCTGTGCAGCGTAATGTCCGCGACCTGCCGCGTTCGAAAGCGGGGCGGGCGGTTGCAGGGAGAAGACAGCTCTCTGCAGGGGCAGGCCACACGGGGCAGAGAAGCGGATCTACCGTCGGGAGGAGGCGTCGGAACTCCGGCAAGCCAGCGAACCGTGCCCTACGGTGAGGAGAGATCGTGATATCAGAGCAGATCGATTTCGAGAATGTGCGCTTTGATCCGGATCTCTCTGACTTCCATGAGCTTGCGAAGCAGATGGCTGCGGGGTTCGGGTACACGGCAAAGTTGTCGATCGGTGATCGCCTCGCTGCCCTTCTCCGATTGCGGGTTGCTCAGATCAATCCGTGCTCGTACTGCCTGATCCTGCACACGCGTATCGCCGTGGAGGTAGGCATCGGCGCGGCGATGGTCGCGCACCTGGCGAGCTGGCGGCAGAGCACGATGTTCTCCGGTTCCGAAGCACTCGCACTGGCGTACTGCGAAGCGCTGACACGTTACGAGCACGAGCACTTCGCTGAGATGCATCAAGGACTGACGGTGTTCTTCGATGAGCGTGAGATCGCGGAGATCGCAGCCGTCGTCATCAACATGAACGTGTGGACGAGGCTGAAGCTCGCGCAGGGCGCCGTACCGGTGATGTCACCCGGTGACGAAGAGCCTGCACGTGACGCCGATAGACCAGGCGCCCGGGGAAAGAAAGGGAACCCATCATGACTGATGGATCGATCAGCGGGCAGGACATCGAGTTCGATCTGCTTCCGCCGGATGAGAGCCTCGACTCGGATCTTCTCGGCGAAGACTCCGATGACGACGGCCCGGGATACTCTCCACCGGAGCGGCGGTCATCCGAACTGTCGTGGGGATTCACCGCACGCGAAGCACGTACTCGAGAACCGCTGGCGGCTCGCTTGGCGCGTGAGGTGCCGGAGCACGAACCCGAAGAGCCGATGGGCGACGGGATCGGCGACATCATCGGCACGGACGGCGAGATCCTTGACGACCAGGTCGGATCGGTACGCGCTGGACGGCTGATCTGGACCGAACCCGGCAACCCAGACCCATCCTCCGACTTCTGGGCCTCCGACATCGGCATCGACAACGGCGCCGCCTCCGCCGAGGAGGCAGCTATCCATGTCGTCATCGACGAGGGCGACTATGACCGGCAATAGTCTGGAATCAGACCGGGGAAGCCCGGGAGAACGGCGGAGGCTGTAATGATGCAGCAGACATGGGACTCGCGCAGCGTCGATCAACGTGACCGCGTGGAGACGATCCGTACGATGCTCTGCGAGAACCTCGTTCAGACAGACCTGACTCTCGACCCGCAGGGCCGCGAGGCGCATGTGAACGTGTCCTACCAAGACATCGGGCAGCTGAGAGCGTTGTCCGTCAAGACGGTGCCCTCGCTGGCTGCCCTCGCTATGCGTCCCCAGCGGATGATCATGTCGGACGACGACGAGTCATTGTTCGTGGTCTTCCAGCGCGGCAACCGGTCGATGCTGCGCCGTGGCGATGACCAGACCGTGATGACCCCGGGCAGCATCGTCGTTTACCCGAGCACGAGCCCCTACGTCCACGCCTTCGACGAAGGAGTCATCGGGGACTTCTTCCGACTGCCGTTGGGTGTGGTGGGGTTGACGGCGG
>NZ_KV823841.1:0-12001 GCF_001815995.1 Dietzia sp. HMSC21D01
CCGCCGGCGGCAGGCGCGCGGCGGGCTCGCGGCCGCGGGCCAGGTCGTCCAGGCCGGAGCAGAGGTCGCGCATCACCACCAGCAGCGACCACGCGTCGACGTGGCTGTGGTCGAACCCGATCACCACCACCGGCCGCTCCCGCGGATCGGTTGGCTGCACCAGGCACAGCGCGTGCGCCGGCCGGGCGAACGGACTGCACGCCTCGTCGAAGACCCGCCGGACCACCGCCCTCGGGTCCTCACCCGGCCCCGTCCGCGGGACCCGCCAGCCGAGCGGCTGCACGGTCACCGGCCGCAGGCGGAGCTCGTCGTCGACCTCGTCGTCGTCACCTCCCCCGTGACCCACGCCGCGCCCGGCCCCGTCCCGGCCGCGGCGACCCCCGCCCTCGAGCACCGTGCGCAGGGTCCCGTGCCGCTCGATGACCCCCAGCCACGCGCGGGCCACCAGGTCGCGGTCGGCCGCCGGCGGCAGGGTGAACGCCAGCGCCATCCACGACCCCGCGCGCGGCCCGAGCGAGGCGTGCCGCGCCTGGTCGAACGACGGCGGCAGATCGGCGTCCTGAGCTGGACTGATCTTCGTCACATACCGGTGGACGACGCCGTCCGGCAGCTCCATCCGGGTTACCGTGGTGAGCCTCATGGCCCGCACGGTAGGGCCGCCGTGTTACGGGGAAAGGCGCGAAGTGTGACGACGACGAGACGGGCGGACACCCCGCCCGGCGGGGACGGACACGCGCTGGCCCGGGACCGCAGGGGCACCGGCCTTCCGGTGGTGCAACTGCACGGGCTCAGCTCGAGCCGGCGCCGCGACGAGGTGTTCGGGCTCGATCTCACGGCGGGCCGCGACGGTCTGCAGGTGGTCCGCTACGACGCCCGCGGACACGGCGAGTCGCCCGGCACCACAGATCCCGACGACTACACGTGGCCCGCGCTGGCCCGCGACCTGCTGGCGCTGCTCGACGAGGAGTTCCCGGGCCGGCGCGTGCACGGGGTGGGGCAGTCGATGGGCTCGGCCACGCTCCTCACCGCCGCGGCCGCCGAGCCGGACCGGTTCGCCTCTCTCACGCTGGGCATCCCGCCGACGGTGTGGGGGTGGCGGCGTGAGCAGTCCCGCCTGTACGACCTCGCCGCGCGGCAGGTGGCCCGGTGGGGCGGCGCGCGGTGGTCTGAGCTGACGAGGACGCTGCCGACCTCGCCGGCGATCGACCCGGACCGGCCACACACCGCCCCAGACGTGCGCGACGAGTGGCTGCCCGCGGCGTTCCGGGGCGCGGCGGCGACCGACCTGCCGCCGGAGGAGCAGATCGGGCGGCTGCGGATGCCGGTGCTGCTGCTGGCGTGGCCGCAGGACGCCTCCCACCCGCTCGAGGTGGCCGAGCACCTGCTGGAGCTGCTGCCGGACGCCCGGCTCGAGGTCGCCCGCTCCCCGGAAGAAGTGGCCGACTGGCCGCGGCTGGTGGGGCGCTTCATCGGTCGGTCCGCCCACTGACCCGAACGGCTCGTCCGGGTCTCACATCCTGCTGACGTCTCACATCGTGTTGACCACCAACCCGATGTGGGAATAGAAGTTCAGGGCCCCGAAGAGCAACCAGATGACCCCGGAGACCGCCCAGCACCACCCGATGATGCCCGCGGCCACACCGCCGTCGAGCCCACGGGCGATCCGCCCGGAGGCGAACGGTGTGAGCAGCGCGCCGACACCGATCACGGCATAGAGGGAGGAGATGAAGATCGCCTCGACCATCGGCCATTGGGCGAAGAAGCCGGCAACGGGCTCCTGCGGCGGTGCCGCGAAGAGCTGGTAGACGACACCGGCGAGGGCGATGGCGAGCATAGCCAGCCCGAGACCCACGACGAAGATCGTCAGCGGCCGCGAGTCGCCCGCCACCTCGCGCGCGGTCACACCGACCACGCGCTTAGACCACAGGTACACCGCCGCGGCCAGCAGGAGTACGCCCAGTTCGAGACTCGGCTCGCCGAAGATGATGTTGTCGAATGCGAACCCACCGGCGGCGAGCGGCCAGGTCAACGACATATGCAGGCCGGTGGTCGTGAGGATCAGGCCCAGGACGCCGAAGTTCAGGGCCCAGCCGGTGACGCTGACGTCCGCGGCGTCCGCGCGGACCGCCCGGAAGAACAGCACCAGCCCCAGCAGGGCCGCGCCGACCGCGACGGCCATCACCGTGTTGTACGTCGGCATGGCCGTCCAGTCGATCATGCCCGGCGTTTCCACACCTCGGAAGAAGTCGCCTACCGAATCCTGCGTTTCCATAGTGCTCCCTTCACGGCCTCGGGGTCCGGGTAGCGTTCACCGAGCCACTATCCATCCACGCTCATCGACGGGCAAGGCTCGTCCGGCCTCCGGTGGCGCGCCGCCGCGGCGCATCCACACAATGGGGCCATGCGTGAACTTCAGAGGACGATCATCGACCACCTCGGGGTGAAGCCCGAGATCGACCCGGCCGCCGAGGTCGACCGTCGGGTGCGGTTCCTCGTGGACTACCTGCGGGCGAGCGGCGCCAAAGGGTACGTGCTGGGACTGTCCGGCGGGGTGGACTCGACACTGGCCGGTCGTCTGGCCCAGCTCGCGGTGGAGCGGATCCGCGCGGAGGGCGGGGACGCGGTGTTCGTCGGGATGCGCCTGCCCTACCGCGTGCAGCACGACGAGGCCGACGCCGTCGCGGCCGTGGAGTTCGTCGACGCAGACGAGGCCGTCACCGTCAACGTGGCGCCCGGCGTCGATGCGCTCAACGGCGAGATCGCCCGGGCCACCGGCGCAGAGCTGACGGACTTCACCAAGGGCAACGCCAAGGCCCGCCACCGCATGGTCGCCCAGTACGCCCTCGCCGGGGACCGCGGGCTGCTCGTGATCGGCGCCGACCACGCCGCCGAGAACGTCACGGGCTTCTTCACCAAGTTCGGCGACGGCGCCGCCGACGTCCTCCCGCTGTCGGGCCTGAACAAGCGGCAGGGGCGCGCGCTGCTGCGACACCTCGGTGCGCCCGAACAGCTGTGGAACAAGGTGCCCACCGCCGACCTCCTCGACGAGAACGAGGGGCGGACCGACGAGGACGAGCTGGGCCTGCGGTACGACGACATCGACGACTACCTCGAGGGCCGCGACGTGCCCGAGCAGGTCGCCGAGACCATCGAGTCGGTGTGGCAGCGCAACCGCCACAAGCGCACCACCCCGGTGGAGGTGTCCGATACCTGGTGGCGTCCGGGCGAGCAGACCGCGCTCGTGGTGATCGACATGCAGAATTCGTACTTCGAGTTCCCCGACCTCGCCTCCGTGCGCGACGAGCTGGTGGCCTCGGTCAACGAGCTCATCGAGGCCGCGCACGAGTCCGGCCGCCCGGTGGTGCTGGTGCGCACCGAGCACGCCCGGGACGGGTCCACGTGGACCCTCAACATGTGCGAGGACGGCCAGGGCTTCGCCTACCCCGGCACCGAGCAGGCGCAGTTCCTCGACGAGCTGGTCACCGGGAACCACATCGAGGTGGTGAAGACCCGCGACAGCGCCTTCTTCCGCACCGACCTCAATGCGCGGCTCGCGCACCTGGGCGTGGACCACCTGCTGGTGTGCGGGGTGTCGACGCACAGCTGCGTGGCGCAGACCGCGATCGACGGGTTCGCCGAGAACCTGCACGTCGCGATCGCCCGTGGCGCGATCTCGTCGGACAACTCGGAGCTGTCCGAGGCGCTACTCGACTTCTGCGCGGACCAGATGCGCCAGCCGATCGTCGACCAGCAGGCGAGCCTGGAGCTGCTGCGGACCGGCGCGTGGCCGGAGTCCGACTCCGACTAGCGCCCGGCCGGGCGGCGCCGCCGGTCAGCCCCGCGCGACGACGCCGGTGATCGGGATGCGCCCGCCCACGGCCTGACGGAAGTTGAGCACCGCGCGCTTGACGTGGTCGCCCGTAGTGACCACGACCGCGCCGGTGGTGCCGCGGTCGCGGAAGATCCGGTCGGTGAACTGGGCGTTCTGCACCGTGGAGTTGGAGTTGCCCTCCTCGGTGATCCGCAGCGGCGAGATGCCGGCGCCGCGGAGCCAGTCGCCCATCGCGCGCGCCTCGGTGCGCCCGTTCTGCGGCACGCCACCGGTGACGATGATGCGGGCCGTCGGGTACTCCTGAGCCAGCCGGTAGCCGGTGCGCAGCCGCTCCTCGAGCACGGGGCGGATGCCGCCGTCGGGGAAGAGGCCGGCGCCCAGGATCACGATGTCGGTCGTGAAGGGGTTGATGGTGAGCATCGCCGGGTCGTCGGAGGTGAGCACCTCGAAGTCGCCACACAGCGGCAGCAGCGAGGCGTCGACCTGCTGGCAGCCGAGCGACGTCAGCCCGCTGTACAGCGCGACCGGTGTGGGCATCTCGGCCGATCCGGCGGATGCGGTGCCGGCCCCGGCTCCGAGCGCCAGCGCGCCGGCGGCCGCGATCGCGGCGAGACGCGTGTGTGTTCTACGCACGAGAATGTTCCTCTCCCAAGCAGTGTCGTGACCGAATGGTTATCGCGGATCACGGGGCCGCCGTTACCCGTAGCACAAGGCGGTCACGACGTCGCCGCGTACCCTGCACGGCATGCCGGAAGGATACGACAGAGTAACGGCCGCGCGGTACCTCCACGATGCTGATCCGGAGCTCGGTGCGCACATCGCCGTGGTGGGACCGTGCACGCTCACCCCCACCCCGGATGCGGGGCCGCACACGCTGTTCGACCGCCTGGCCTCGTCGATCCTCTCCCAGCAGCTGTCGGTCAGGGCCGCCGCGACGATCGCCGGGCGGCTTCGTGAGCGCGCCACGAGCGCCGGTCAGCTCGACCCCGTCCGGGTGGCCGCCCTGTCGGACGAGGAGCTGCGGGCGTGCGGCATCTCGCGGCCCAAGGTGGCCGCCCTGCGGGATCTCGCCGATGCGGTGGGCACCGGTCGGGTCCCGTCCCTCGCCGCGTTGAGGGAGTACGACGACGACGAGGTCATCGCCTCCCTGACGACCGTCCGCGGGATCGGCCGGTGGACCGCGGAGATGCAGTTGATCTTCCTGTTGGACAGACCCGACGTCTTCCCCGTGGCGGATGTCGGGGTCCGGCGCGGCTTCGAGCGGGTGCTGGGCCTCGACGAGAAGGCCTCCCCCGACCTCATGCTCGAACGGGCGCGGCTGTGGGCCCCGTACCGGTCGGTGGCGTCCTGGTACCTGTGGCGCGCGGTCGACCAGACGGGCGAGTCGGTGCCCGCCACGTCCGCGGCGTCCTAGGCTCGGGCGCATGGCGAACCTCTACTGGGAGCGGACGCGGGCGGCGGCGGCCCGCGCCGCGGCGAGGGCGCGGGAGGTCAACCGGAATCCCACCTCGGTCGAGCTGCTGCGCCGCGCCCGGCGGGCCCTGCCCGGCGACGCGGGTTTCGGTGACCCGCTCTCGGCCGCGGGCCGCGACAGCGCGGGCACGATCGCGCGGCTGGCCGGGCGACTGTTCGAGGAGCAGCCCACCGCGAGTCGCGAGGTGACGCTCGGCGGACTACAGGTGTGGCACTCCCTGCGCGAACGCACCGGTCGCGCCGGTGTCGGCGCCAAGGTGACGATCGTGTTCACCGACATCGTCGGGTTCTCCGACTGGGCGATGCGCGTCGGTGACGAGGAGTCGCTGCTCCTGCTGCGCCGGGTCGCCGCGGCCACCGAACCCGAGGTGCTGGAGCACCGCGGGACCGTCGTCAAGCGGCTCGGTGACGGCCTCATGGCGGCCTTCCCGTCGCCTCAGCTCGCGCTCGACGCGGTGGGGGCGTGCCTCGCCGGGGTGGCCGGGGTCGAGGTGGCCGGGTGGCGTCCGCGTCTGCGGGTCGGCGTGCACACCGGGCGGCCGCGCAGGATCGGCGGCGACTACCTGGGCATGGACGTGAACATCGCCGCGCGGCTCGCGGAGAAGGCGGGCGCCGGGGAGATCCTCGTCAGCGAGGTCACGCGCGCCGGACTGGATCCGGCCCGGGTCGCGACGCGCCCCAAGCGCGGTTTCCGGTGGGGCGGGGTCAAAGGTGTGCCCGAGGAGATCGCCGTCCACGTCGCGACGCCGCGCTGACCGGCCACCCGTCGGCCGGGGGCGTCCGGTAGAACGGACACATGGCAACCACCGCATTCAAGGGCAATCCCGTCACGACCTCCGGCGAGCTCCCGGCCGTCGGCTCCACCGCTCCGGCGTTCGAGCTGGTCGGCACCGACCTCGGCCCGGTCACCTCCGAGTCGCTGGCCGGCAAGAAGCTCATCCTCAACATCTTCCCGAGCGTGGACACCGGCGTGTGCGCGCAGTCGGTGCGCACCTTCCACGAGAAGGCCAGCGGCCTGGACGACACCGTGGTCGTCAACATCTCGGCCGACCTGCCGTTCGCGCACAAGCGCTTCTGCGCCGCCGAGGACATCGAGAACGCCACCGCGGGGTCGACGTTCCGTAGCGACTTCGCCTCCGACTACGGCGTCAAGATGACCGACGGCCCGATGGCCGGACTGTGCGCCCGCTCGGTCGTCGTGGTCGACGCCGAGGGCAAGGTCGTCCACACCCAGCTCGTCGACGAGATCACCACCGAGCCGGACTACGACTCCGCGCTCGCCGCCGTGAACTGACGGCTCCCCGACGCGAACGCCCGCGGCCCGCCCCCGTATCTCTCAGGGGGCGGGCCGCGGTGTCTGCATCAGCGCGGGATCACTCAGGCGCCCGCGTCCACCAGCGCGAATCGCCGCGTGGCCTCCTCGAGCTGGTCGAACAGGGTCGCGATCTCCTCGGTGCGCCGCTCCGCGGGCCGGACGCCCTCGGGGCCGAACTCGGTGAACAGGCTCAGCGAGATCTGCTGACGCACGCCGAACATGCGGAAGTTGGCCACTATCTGCCGCCAGTGCTCGACCGCGCGCACACCACCCTCGGCACCGTAGGAGACGAACGCGACGGGCTTGTCGGCCCACTCGTTCCCGAGCGAGTCGAAGGCGTTCTTCAGACCGCCGGGGACGCTGTGGTTGTACTCGGGGGTCACAAAGACGAAGGCGTCGTAGGAGTCGATGGCCGAGCTCCAGCGCTGGACCCGCTCGTCCTCGTACTGCTTGTTCGCCGCGCCCGGCACGGTGGCCGAGGTCAGCAGGGGGATGTCGAAGGACTTGAGATCGACGAGCTCATAGGTCGCGTCCTGCCGGTCGCGGGCCTGCTGCGCGACCCACTCGGCCACGGACTTGCCGGTCCGCTCCTCGCGGATGCTGCCCAGGATGATGCCGATCTTCATGCGTCCCCTCTCGTCGTACGGACTGATTCTTACCCGTCCATACTACGTGAGTGACGTGACAACGACTTACCGGCGGCCATAGACCGTGACCGTCGCCACCGCGCACACCCGGCCCCGCTCGTCCCGCGTCGTGACCTGCGAGATCCCCCAGCTCCGACCGTCGTGCAGCACCTCGGCGCGGACCGTCACCGGCTGCACCAGCGGGATCTGCCGCACGTACCGCACGTCCAGCGAGGAGGAGCTGACGTCGCGCTCGTGCGAGAAGACCGCGGCGCCGACGACCTCCGCGGCCGCCGCGAACACGCCCCCGTGCAGATTGCCCAGGGGGTTGGCGAGCGTCGGCTCCGGCGCGATGACGCCCTCCACCACGCGGCCGCCGTCCCCGTCGCCCCGCTCGCTCAACGTCAGACACAGCACCTCGGCCAGCGTCCCCGGCTCGAGCGCGGACGGCCACGGCGGCTCGTCGTCATATCCCTCCGCGTCCACGCCCGCCGCGAACTCCATGGTCTTGACCAGTCCCGAGGCGATCACCTCGCCGTCGTCGTCGACGACCTCACCGCGCGTGGTGAGGCAGTGACCGTCGTGCCCCAGGTGGTCCGCGCGGATCCCCAGGCCGGTCGAGCCCTCCCGCGGCGCGCCGATCAGATCCAGGCGCAGCTCGGTGGTGACGGTCCACTTCCCGCTGGGGCGGCGGCGGTGGTTCTCCGCGCCGAGCCCCGAGTCCACCAGCACGGCCAGGCCGCCGGTGGCGAAGCGGCCGGACGGGTCGACGAACTGGTCCGAGACCGGCTGGTGCCAGCTCACCGTGCCGTCCGGGTTCTCACTGAACGTCAGGCCGAGGCGGGGCTCGGGGCCGTTGTGCTGCGATTCTCTCACCCGGCGACGCTAACACGTGTTCTAGTCGCGCCCCCGGCCCGCGTTCCCGCCCGTCCGGGCCCCCGGCGCACCGCACAATGGAGACGTGCCCCTGACCCCCGAGTCCCTGACGACCCCCCGCCGCTGGCCCATCCGGGTCGCCACGACGGTGATCGCCACCGCGATCGTCATGCTGGTGCTGGCCCTTGCGGCGGGCGGTGCCTGGCTGTTGCTGCGCTCGGCGGTGCACGGCGCGATCGACTCGGCGGCGCGCGACCGCGCGGTCGACGTGGCGAACAGGCTGGCCGCCCGCGGCCCGCAGGCCTCCCTCGAACTGGTCTCCGAACCGCTGTCCGGCGTGGACCTGGTGCGCATCGTCGCCCCCGACGGCCGCGTCCTCGCCGGCCAGGTCACCCGCGGGCTCGAGACCGTCCCCGCCCTGCCCGTCCCGGCTCCCGGCGAGATCCTCCGCCGCCAGGTCGACGCCCCCGACGGCACCGACCTGCGGGTCACGTCCGTCGGCGTGGACATGCGCGGGGTGACGCTGGCCGTGGACGTGGGCACCGACAGCGACCGGTACGACACCGTCCTGGCCGCCGGCGCGGTGCTCTTCCTGTCGTTCGTGCCCGTCGCCGGGCTCGCGACCGCCGGGTTCGTCTACTACGCCATGGGCCGGGTGCTGCGGCCGGTCGAGTCGATCCGCACCCGCGTCGCCGAGATCTCCGTCTCCGGCCGCGGCGAGCGGGTGCCGGTGCCGGAGGCCGAGGACGAGATCGCGCGCCTGGCCCGCACCATGAACGAGATGCTCGCCCGCCTCGACGCGGCCCGCACGGCCCAGGTGGCCTTCGTCGGCGACGCCTCCCACGAGCTGCGAAGCCCACTGTCCACGCTGTCCACCATGCTCGAGCTGGCCTCCACCTCCGGCACCCCGGTGGACGTCGAGACCGTCAACGAACTGCTCCTGCCGGAGGTGGAGCGGATGCGCGCGATGGTCGAGGACCTGCTCCTGCTCGCCAAGAGCGACGAGCGTGGAATGCCATTGCGGCGCGACGACGTGGACCTCGACGACGTCGTCCTGTCGGAAGCCGCGCGCCTGCGCGGCCTCGCCGGCCCCGGTGACGCGGGAGGACTCGAGGTGGCGGTCTCGGTCGAGCCCGCGCGACTGGTGGGCGACCCCGACGCCCTCCAACGCGTCGTGCGCAACCTCGTCGACAACGCCCGCCGACACGCACGCGAGCGCGTGTCGCTGCGCCTCACCGTCGACCGGTCCGGTACCGGAGCCCCGCGCGCCGTGATCATCGTCGACGACGACGGCGAGGGCGTCCCCCCCGACCAGCGGAAATCGGTGTTCGATCGCTTCGCCCGCCTGGACGCGGACCGCGCGAGGGGCACGGGCGGGTCGGGGCTGGGCCTGGCGATCGTCTCCGAGATCACGCGGACCCACGGCGGCTCGGTGCGGGCGGAGGACGCGCCCGGCGGCGGCGCGCGGTTCGTCGTCGAGCTGCCGGTCGAGCCGCTGGACGAGCCGGGAGACGAACCGGACGGCGAGCAGGGCCGCCCGGCCACCCGATAGGCTCACTTCTCGTGCTGGACCGTCTGAACCGCCTGTTCGACGCCGAGGACGCATGGATCCGCCCCCTGCCGGAGCACTACCTCCGCGCCGACGCGGTCCTCGCCCTGGTGGTGTTCGCGTGCTCGGCGGTCGGCGTGGAGATCCTGCGGAGCATGGGCGTCCTGGCCGACGAGAGCGCGCCGGTGTGGGCTCAGTACCTCGCCATGGCGAGCGTGGCGGCCCTGCTGGCGGTCCGCCGCCGCTTCCCGCTCACGACCGGTCTTGGCGCGACTGCGCACCTGTTGCTGATCGGCAGCGTCATGCCCCTGGTGATGGGCCAGGTCTCGCAGCAGGTGCTGTACTTCGTCGCGGTGTACTCGGCGGTCGCCTGGGCCCGCGACCGGCGGGCCCTCATCGGCGTCGCCGCGGGCATCACCGCCGCCCTGGCGGTGTGGATGGTCTGGTACACCGCCCTGGGTTCGGGGATGCAGCAGATACTCGACGCCGTGGACGACGTCGACCGCTCGAGCGGCCTCCTCCCGCCGGTCCCCGCCTATCTCCTGTACACCGTGCTGATCAACATCGCCTACTTCGGCGGGGCGACCGCGCTCGGCATCGCCTCATGGCGCGGCGCCCGCCGTCGGCACGACCTCGCGGAGCAGGCCCGGACGATCGAGGAGCAGGCAGAGGCCCTGCGGGATCGGGCCGTGGTGGAGGAGCGTCTACGCATCGCCCGCGAGCTGCACGACGTGATCGCCCACCACGTCGCGGCGATCGGGGTCCAGGCCGCCGCCGCGCGCCGTGTCATGGACCGTGATCCCGACTCCGCCGCGGGCGCTCTGCGCACGATCGAGGACTCCTCGCGCTCGGCTGTCGCGGAGATGCGGGCCCTCCTCGGCGCCCTCCGGTCCGACGACCCGGGGTCCCGCTCCGAGGGCGACGCGTCCCGGCCGACGGCTGAGCCGTCCCGGCCGACGGGCGAGGCGTCCCGGTCCGCCGGTCACGGGCTCGCGGACGTCGCGCGGTTGGCCGCCTCCCACGACACGGCCGGCTTCTCCACCACCGTCTCCGTGGCCGCCGACGCCGGGCATCCGCTCGAGGAGGTCCCGCCCATCATCGGCCTGTCCCTGTACCGGACGGCCCAGGAGGCACTGGCCAACGTCCGGCGCCACTCCACCGCCAACCGTGCCGGTGTCGTGCTGCGTACCGGGGAGGGCCCTGACCGCACCCCGTACGCGGAAGTCGAGGTCCTCGACGACGGGCGGCCGCGCACCGGGACCTCGGGCAGCGGTCTCGGCCTGCTCGGGATGCGGGAACGGGTCCGCTCGCACGGCGGGGAGTGCGAGATCGGCCCGCGGGTGACCGGCGGCTACCGCGTCCGCGTGCGGCTGCCGTACCGGCCGGACACCGACGGCAACGGGACCTGCAACGGCGACGGGGAATGACCATGCCCGGGACGAACGACCGACCTCGCGCCGGCGGCGACCACACCGACGAGGAAGGCCGCGGCGGCGTGCTCCGTGTGCTCGTCGTGGACGATCAGTCGCTCATGCGCTCCGGGTTCTCGATGATGCTCGGCGTCGAGCCGGACATCGACGTCGTCGGCGACGCGGCGGACGGTGCGACGGCGATCGAGAAGTGCCGCCGCCTCCGTCCGGACGTCGTGCTGATGGACGTCCAGATGCCGGGAACCGACGGCATCGCCGCCACGGAGATCATCACCGGCGAGCACCTGGCCAAGGTCCTCATCCTCACCACCTTCGACCGGGACGACTACCTGTTCGACGCCCTGCGGGCCGGCGCGAGCGGCTTCCTGCTCAAGAACTCCGACCCCGACGACCTCGTCGACGGTATCCGTGCGGTGGGCCACGGCCACGCCCTGCTCGCGCCCGAGGTCACGCGCCGGGTCATCGAGCGTCTGGCTGCCCCGCCCCCGACCGACGACGCCCCGGATGCCGAGCCGCCAAGGTCGCGCGCGTCCGCGCTCGCCGTGCTCACCGCACGCGAGACCGAGGTACTGCGCCTGGTCGCGCGGGGGCTGTCCAACGCCGAGATCGCCGACGAACTGGTGGTGGGCGAGGCGACGGTCAAGACCCACGTGTCGTCCTGCCTGGCCAAGCTCCACCTGCGCGACCGCGTCCAGGCGGTGGTCCTGGCCTACGAGGTCGGCCTGGTCCACCCCGGCGACTGAGCCCGCCCGGTCCCTTCCCCTCGAGGCCACCCTCTTCCTGACGCCGCCCTCCCCCTCGAGGAGGAGATCTCTCCGCCGCCGTCCGCGTCAGATCATCCCGTGGGCTGATCCGCCGACGTGCGACCCGGGCCTAGGAGCATGGGTCAGTAATGGCTCG